>WJMC01000096.1 GCA_014728145.1 Candidatus Zixiibacteriota bacterium
TCATCACAGAACCGGCGAAGATAACGGCGATGCTCACCTGAAAGCGCTTCTGATGCATTGCCAGGTGCTTCTGCCGATTACTGAAGGCAAACTCGATTTTGGTCCCTGGCAACAAATCTACTATGCCGAATTCGACGGCCGGCGCAAAAAACGCGTGATCGTCAAAGTTATCGGGGAGTAAATCAGATCGGGTCAAGATACAAGTTCAATTATCGTCTCAGAGAATTGAATGTTCCTTTAAAAACATTTGAGCCACTGCTTGCCTGCTGGACAAGCAACTTGAACACAGATTCCACATGATCAGCATCTAATCATGCTGTCTATTCCAGGGCAGCCGTGATAATCTGGTACCAAACTAAAGATCATACATAATAAATCAAAATAGACTGACCGTAGATGTCAGTGGGCTTCTGTATATTCATAATAAGACAAGACGGTCTACACAATACAGGAGTCGCGATGTCAAAAACAAAGTCGAGTAAAAGCCAAGTAGATACTGGCAGGTTAATCGATGCTAATATCTCGCCGTTGCCATGGCGGATTGTGAAAACGACCATAGAGGGATGCGACTATATCGAAATCCGGGACGCTTCCGATGAGATGGTCTGTTTCACCGAACATACGTCAGAGAAAGACGAGGAAAATTTCAAGTTGATCCTTAAGTCTGTTGCGAAACTGTCATGAGCTGTGAACATGATGCGGGACTATGATTACCTGTTTGCCTGGTCTATACGGGAACAAGACGAGTAACATCGATAATATCAAATAATTAATAATACAATATACATACCGAACAAAATATGTTGTAATTAAGTAGATAGCATTATCATCGTATGTGCCTGCACACATGTGGCTGTTTATTTAAAAAGTATAGTTATTCCATCCATAACGGGTAAGGTATGCTTATGCGTGTAGCTCTAATTAATCCTGCAAATTCAAACGATATCCAGAGTTTTCGATGGGGGGTGGGCCATCTCGGACTGGCATATATTGCCGCTGTTCTGGAAAAATCGGGACATACAGTAAGTGTTATAGATGGTAAAGCTGAAAAGCTTTCTCCAAAATCAATTGCCTCCAGAGTTGTCGAAAGCAAAAGCCTGATAGCAGGTATCACTGCGATGACTCATGAAATACACCTTGCGCATGAGATTGCCCAGGAGATAAAAACTAAAGTGCCTCATATCAAGACGGTTGTCGGCGGACCGCATACCAGCGCACTGCCAGAGCGTACGCTGGAGGAATTTGAAGCTTTTGATGTCGCCGTCTCAGGTGAGGGCGAAATCACCATGCTTGAGATCGTAGAATGTTTTTCCTCTGGCGATGATGCCGATCTTGGTAAGGTAAGGGGAATCAGCTATCGCCAAAACAATGAGATCTATCGTAATCCTTTAAGGGAGTTCATGAGCTCCGAAGGTCTGGAGGAGCTTCCGTTTCCCGCCTGGCACTTGTTTCCCGAGCAGGGTTTACCGATGTTTGCCGGACGCGGTTGTCCATACCGCTGTAAATTCTGTATGCGGGTACTGGGCAATCGAGTGAGGATACGGTCTCCGGAAAACGTAGTAGCGGAGATAAGGTATTTACACGACAGGTTCGGAAAAAAACACAGCTGGTTTCAGGATGAGACCTTTGGATTGAAGAGGCAGTGGACAAGGAAATTTCTAAATAAACTGGCCGAGTTCCGGTCAGAAAAAGATTTCGACTGGACCTGGAAAGCCAATTCGCGGGTGAACCTGGCAGACCAGGAGATATACTCTCAGATGAGCGAACAGGGATGCCAGGGACTCGATTTTGGAATTGAATCTGGTAACCAGGCCATTTTAAAAACGATCTGTAAGGATATATCTTTGGACAAAGCCAGGCATGCGATAGCTTTGGCGCGGCGAGCCGGAATGGTAACCGAGGCGTTCTTTATAATTGGACATCCGAACGAAACTTTCGGGACAGCTCTGGATACAATTCGTTTCGCGGCGAGGTTGCGTGCTGACAGGATCGCGGTAGGGGTAATGGTTCCGTATCCGGGGACGGAGATATGGGAGATGGCCCGGCAGAATCAAGGAGGCTACAGCCTTGTCAGCCAGGACTGGCGTTACTACGACAAATATTTCGGGCAGGCAATCAGGCTCGATAGACTATCGCCCAACAGACTTAAGGTTTTACAGAGTATTTGTTACCTATGGTTCTATTTACGAAACCTGCGGATCGGTGATCTGTTCAGGTTTTCCATGCAACACAGCCGGGCGGTTGTGAGGATGGCCGGGAATCTGCTGGGTTTGCGCAAATGATTGAAAAGTGCTGTTTCAGGCTGAAAAAGTGCTAAATTTTGTTACTTTTTGGCCGAAAAAAATGCAGGGGGGACGGAACTCAAAGGGTGGCCTAAGTGTATTACAGACAGTCAGGTCAGCCAGGTTAGAAATTAATTAAACTTTTTCGAAAAAAGCACTTGACAAGACGCGATTTTAGTATAAATTCAGCGTTTGCCTGAGCAGAGATTGAGTCTCAGGCATTTTGATCTTTGAAAACAAAATATCAAGCACGGTGAAATCGAGTTGAAAGAACGCCATTAGGATTTTGATCAAGTTACTAAGGGCGTACGGGGGATGCCTTGGCACTGGTAGCTGATGAAGGACGTGACAAGCTGCGATAAGCTTCGGTTAGCTGCAAATAAGCTTTGAGCCGGAGGTTTCCGAATGGGGCAACCTGGACCGTTAATACGGATCCATCGGCGGCTGAATACATAGGTCGTCGAGGACAACCCGGGGAATTGAAACATCTCAGTACCCGGAGGAACAGAAAACAACAGTGATTCTCCAAGTAGCGGCGAGCGAACGGGGAACAGCCTAAACCACAGAGCACGCTAAAGGTGGCATCCGTTGTGCCTGTGGTGTCGTGGGAGTGAATCTGAGTGAAATGCCAATAGCTCGGAAAGTTACAAATCGCTTGTCTAGCCGAACAATCCTGGAACGGAAGGCCGTAGAGGGTGACAGCCCTGTAGGCGAAAGGCTTGCGACTTTCTGGATTCATTTCCCAAGTAGTACGGGACACGAGGAATCTTGTACGAATCTGCCGGGACCACCCGGTAAGGCTAAATACTAACCAGTGACCGATAGTGCACAAAGTACCGTGAGGGAAAGGTGAAAAGTACCCCGGGAGGGGAGTGAAATAGTACCTGAAACCGTATGCCTACAAGCTGTGGGAGGAGAGGTTGTTTCTTCGGAAACAACTATCTGACCGCGTGCCTATTGAATAATGATCCGGCGACTTATTCTCTGTTGCAAGGTTAAGCAAAACACTTGCGGAGCCGCAGCGAAAGCGAGTCTGAACAGGGCGTCAAGTAGCAGGGAGTAGACCCGAAGCCAGGTGATCTATGCATGGCCAGGATGAAATCTCGGTAAAACGAGATGGAGGTCCGAACCCACCAACGTTGAAAAGTTGGGGGATGAGCTGTGCATAGGGGTGAAAGGCCAATCAAACCTGGCGATAGCTGGTTCTCCTCGAAATGCCTTTAGGGGCAGCCTCGAGTTAGTGTAACGGAGGTAGAGCACTGATTGGGCTAGGGGGCCTACAAGCTTACCAACCCCATTCAAACTCCGAATTCCGTCTACATGTTGCTCGGGAGTGAGTCAGTGGGGGATAAGCTTCATTGGCAAAAGGGGAACACCCCAGACCACCAGCTAAGGTCCCGAAGATATGCTAAGTTACAAAGGATGTGGGGTTGCTAAAACAGCTAGGATGTTGGCTTAGAAGCAGCCATTCATTTAAAGAGTGCGTAATAGCTCACTAGTCTAGGAAGCCTGCGCCGATAATAGTTGGGAATATGCATATCACCGAAGCTGTGGGATCTGCAATGCAGATCGGTAGAGGAGCATTCTGCGGGGGCAGAAGGTGTGCTGTAAGGCATGCTGGACCGCGCAGAAGAGATTATGCCGGAACGAGTAGCGATAAAACAGGCGAGAAACCTGTTCGCCGCAAGCCTAAGGTTTCCTGAGGAAGGTTAATCCGCTCAGGGTTAGTCGGATCCTAAGCCGAGGTCGAAAGGCGTAGGTGATGGAAAACAGGTTAATATTCCTGTACCAGGTGTAGCGCGTTATACCTATGGAGTGACGCAGGAGTGAAGGTCATCCGGGTGATGGATGTCCCGGTCCAAGCCGGTAGGGAGAAGAGGCAGGTAAATCCACTTCTTCAATCCCGAGAGGTTATGGGGAGGTCGAAAGACCGCAAACTGACCTTAATCAGACTGCCAAGAAAAGCTTCTATGGAAGTTCTATATCTGTCCGTACCGCAAACCGACACAGGTAGGCGAGGAGAGTATCCTAAGGCGCTCGAGCTAACCCTCGTTAAGGAACTAGGCAAAATGGCCCCGTAACTTCGGGAGAAGGGGTGCTCCGAGTAGGTGAAGCCCTGCGGTGAAGCCCAAAGGAGTCTCAGTAAAGTGGCCTGGGTGACTGTTTACTAAAAACATATCTCTCTGCGAAGCCTTACAAGGCGATGTATAGGGAGTGATACCTGCCCGGTGCTGGAAGGTTAAGAGGAGGAGTTAGTCTCTTCGGAGGCGAAGCCCTGAATCGAAGCCCCAGTAAACGGCGGCCGTAACTATAACGGTCCTAAGGTAGCGAAATTCCTTGTCGGGTAAGTTCCGACCTGCACGAATGGTATAACAACTTGGGCGCTGTCTCAACGAGGGACTCGGTGAAACTGTAGCAGCGGTGAAGATGCCGTTTACGCGCAACGGGACGGAAAGACCCCGTGAACCTTTACTATAGCTTGGCATTGGATTTTGGTACGGTATGTGTAGGATAGGTGGGAGACTTTGAAGCTGGCCCGCTAGGGTCGGTGGAGTCGTCGTTGAAATACCACCCTTGCCCTATCGGGATTCTAACCACGACCCTTGAATCAGGGCGTGGGACATTGCCAGGTGGGTAGTTTGACTGGGGCGGTTGCCTCCCAAAATGTAACGGAGGCGTCCAAAGGTTTCCTCAAGCTGGTTGGTAATCAGCTGAAGAGCATAAGGGTATAAGGAAGCTTAACTGCGAGACAAACGAGTCGAGCAGATGCGAAAGCAGGGCCTAGTGATCCGGCGGTTTAGAGTGGAATTGCCGTCGCTTATCGGACAAAAGGTACTCCGGGGATAACAGGCTGATCTCCACCGAGAGTTCATATCGACGTGGGGGTTTGGCACCTCGATGTCGGCTCATCACATCCTGGGGCTGGAGAAGGTCCCAAGGGTTTGGCTGTTCGCCAATTAAAGTGGTACGTGAGCTGGGTTTAGAACGTCGTGAGACAGTTCGGTCCCTATCTGTTGCGTGCGTAGGAGATTTGAGGGAATCTGACCTTAGTACGAGAGGACCGGGTTGGGCAGACCGCCAGTGTATCTGTTGTCCTGCCAAGGGCAGTGCAGAGTAGCTGTGTCTGTTCGGGATAAGTGCTGAAAGCATCTAAGTACAAAGCCCATCCTAAGACTAGATCTCCCAGCGTAAGCTCTGAAGGATCCTGGAAGATTACCAGGTTGATAGGTCATAGATGTAAGGCTGGTGACAGCTTAAGTCGAGTGATACTAATCATCCGTGAGACTTGATCATTTAAATTTTTCCTCTTGCCTCGGAAAAGTTTGAATCTTAATGGCTGCTTTCGACTTTCGCCTGCTTGATATTTTGATAAAATTTGCCGGTGGTTATAGCACGAGGGCCACACCTGTTCCCATTCCGAACACAGCAGTTAAGCCTCGTAGCGCTGATGGTACTGCCAGGGCAACTTGGTGGGAGAGTAAGACGCTGCCGGTGTTAAATAAAAAGCCAGCTTCAAAAGCTGGCTTTTTTAATGTTGGTATTAACTGTAAAAGTCAAGGACTTCCCGGACAATATCTGCCTCTTCGGACTGCCTGTTAAGCTGCCTTTTTCTTTTTAAATTTAGTTTCTTATTTAATCGTTTCTATGGGTCGTTTTCCCAGGTTTCTGTAACCTCGATGAGGTCTTTGTTGTTATGGCGGATCTTGAGACTCGCTCTTAGCGAGGATTGTGACCTGCCATTTTTGTAAAGCGTAAGATCACAACTTCCCGGTAAAGGCCGGCATGCAAAGACTTGACGCAAAAATGCAATCAACGGAAGAAAGCAGGGCAGAATTGTAGGGCACAGTATCCATGCGATGCTGCCATGTGGCAGGTTCACAGGTCACTGCCCTACGATTGTCAAAACTATATTAAATCTACTTCGTAAACTCGTTCAACATTTCGCGCATGCGCGCCAGATGGAAATCGTCATGTTCGGCGATGAAGAAGCAAAGATCGACCATGCGCATCGGTTTGTTGAGCCTGGGATGAATGGCTGATCTGGCGAAGTCCTCGGTCGTAAGCTGATCCATGCGACCAATAAAATGATCGCGCTTGGATTTGAAGCGCGCCATGACGTCCTCGAAGCCGGAGGCGTTATGATTGGCCTCGTCGGTGAAGTTTTTGCTGAAATCAACACCCTGCATAGCTTCTCTGCCCTCGAGTATATGATCGATTCTGATATCCCAGAGCTGTTCGCAGTCACCCAGGTGACCGACGATTTCCTGAATCGACCAGCGATCCTCAAGCCTCGTGGTTAAATGGTCTGCCGGGCATTTGTCTGTCATCTCTTTCAGGCGGACATAAGTTCCGCGTACACGTTCCATAACTTCGGGATGAAGCTCGTGTGGAAAATCGAAGTTGAACTTTCGTTCCAACCATGGCATTTGCGGCATAATGACTCCTTTCATTATGATCAATAATATATAAAATTGATATGAAAATAGCAAAACAAACCACATCGCCGGCTTAAGCGCAATTAGAAGTATTGAAATGTAATTGCTGGTTTTGCGGAATCAAGTCCGGATTAATAAACACTGCAGATGAAAAGTCTGGCATGATAATGCCAAAGGAGAAAGAATTCTATCGCTAAAGCAATAGTGTTTCGTTACGGGAAGCGCATCAGGTCATCGCGCTCAAATGTCCACTCGGGTGTAATCAGGCTGTCGCCGATATCGCAATCATACCAGGGACTCAGGTCATTGTCGATGGGATTGATCAGAACATGGATATCCTGGGCCGGCATAAAACCCTGTGCCGGCAAAAACAGCCGTTTTCCGCTCTCACGATCGATACAGACATCGATCACAAACACAGCATGGCCGGGAAATCCGCCTTCAATGAATACATAGCCGGGCTCAATCGTGCAATTTTCATTGACCGGAATCAGCTCTTTTTCCAGTGAATACGATCCGGCATACATGAAGACCGAGCGAAGATATTCCCGGAAGGCTTCATAAGATGAATCCGCTTCGGCGTTTTTCACCCAGGTGACATCATTGCCGTTCACGCGGGGACGATATCCCTCGATCCACTTGCGAAATGAAGCCCGGTCACCGCTGGTGAAATTGAAGGCGATACTGTCATACAGACCCCGAGAATAGAAATATTCGGAACGCATCCGGATGACAGCGTCGGCGCACTGCTGAAGATTGCGGTTACCGATGTCGATATCGATGACGGCCCGATGGACGTCCTGCCTGCCCTTCAGCCGACCGTTATAGAGATAGATTTTACTTCCCGCCGGTTTGAGTGGCAGACGGCGCAGGAAACCGGCATAAGAAGTGGAATCGTATTCCAACCGTGAATAACCGGGTGGCGGTTCGATCTGTCCCAGCACGGTGCGTTCAGGCGAACCGGATAACCACCTGTAATCCTGGGAATTGCCACCATTACAGGCGATCAGCAGAACAAATATACCGCAGATACCGATTATGCATCTATAATTTAACACTGTGATTTAAACACAAAAACAGATTGTTAGTTCATGATAAACTGACTGGATTTAGAAAAGTCCAATATGCTACAAGGAAAGTAATGAATGGGGTTTTCATGCGGGGGTGTGACCGAACCGCTATCTGATTGTCAGTAAACACGATAAGGTCAGTATGCGAGCCAATAATATTTTAAAAAATCACAAAATATAAGTATTATCCGATCCGATACCAAATATATGAACACTATCACTGTGCAACAGTCAGGCCAGCTGGAAAAGCATTTTGTGCCGATCCATCTGGAAACCTTGGAGGTAGACAGTATATTCCAGTTTGATCTGTTCATCCGGCGCGACAACAAGCTCACCCTGTTTCGCTCCAAAGATGTGCCGTTTTCGCAGGCTGAATTCAATACTCTAAAAAAATACAAACTGAATGTTTTATACATCAAAGCGAGTGATCACGATAAATACCAGGATTATCTCGAACAGAACCTGCCCGGTCTTATCGGCGATGAAAAAGTGCCCGGTCAAAAGAAGGCTGAAGTTATCTACGAAGCCTCGAAAGTTTTAATCAAAAAAGTCCTGGCTGACCCGACCCGTGCTGAATATATCAAGCGTTCGAAAGACATTGTTCAGAATATAGTCGAGTATATCCTCAAGGGCAGGGACGCATTTTTGAACCTTATGCAGATTACTTCATTTAACTATTACACATATACGCACTGTGTCAATGTCTGCACGTTTTCGATCGCCCTGGCGCGCCGGATGAGAATACTCAACCGGATGGAACTGGGAGAACTCGGGCTGGGCGCGCTTTTACATGATGTTGGAAAGGTCAAGGTGCCTAAGGAGATAATCGAAAAACAGGGCAAACTGAATGACGAGGAGTTCCGGCTGATTAAGAAACATCCGGAATACGGTGAGGAAATTCTTAAACAGACCAAAGTCCTGACCCGGAATTCTTTTTACCCGGTTATCCAGCACCATGAGAGGCTGGATGGTTCCGGGTATCCTCACGATCTCAGGGAATCACAGATTCATCAATACAGCAAAATAGTCGCTATCGCCGATGTATTTGATGCCCTCACTACTGACCGCTGTTATAAAAAGGCGATCGATACTTATCCCGCTCTCAAGGCATTGCATGAGTCACCGCAAAAATTCGATAAAAAGATGTTGACTGAATTTACCCTTCTTATGGGCCCAGAATTCTATCAAAAATAGAGTCATTTTCAATATATTCCTTGCCAATAGTATAATTGCCCTTTATTTTCAATATGTAAGCCATAACATATAGATCTCGCGACCGGCTTATTTTTTGCACATCAGAGGTTTCAACCAGAGATTATCGGAATAATTCACTTCTAAGACTGTACATAACATATTTTAAATACAACAGCACTATTATAATCTTTACGGAGGGTCGCCATGGGAGCAAGGACTTTTTTGACAGTAGCCGCAGTAGTCTGTCTGCTGGCCTCGTCCGGGTGGGCATTGCCTGAAAACAGCAAACAGACTGGGGCCGGTTTGTTGCTCGAGCTTGACCAGGATACCTACCTGGATGTCAACAGCCTTTTATGTTTTTTCTACAACGATGGTAGTTTCGCCTACGACAATGCCAATATATTGGGCAAAACGGATGGTTTATATTATCCGCGATGGTCTTCAAAGACTGTAATCTATTCCGCGGGGCTGTGGGTTGGTGCCAAAGTCTATGGCCAGGAAAGAGTCACTGTTGCTGAATACAGTTCAGAATATGTTCCCGGACCGATGCAGGGATACACGTACATGCCCGATAATCCAGATTTCAAAGTCTATAAAATCTATCGCGGAGACACACCGGAATCAAATCCGGATTATGCCAACTGGCCTGTTGACCAGGGGGCTCCGGTCGATTCAACAGGAGAGCCCTTGATTCTGGGTGATCAGATGTGCTGGTCGGTCTTTAACGACGCGGATACGAGTGCTCATCAAAATGACGCTGGTTTCTCGATGCCACTGGGACTTGAAATCCAGCAGACAGCTTTCGCATATGATCTTCCCGATTCACTCTCTAAAGTTATTTTCATGAAATACCTGATCATAAACAAGGGCGGAAAGAGTCTCGACAGTACCTTCGTGTCGCTCTGGTGCGATCCCGATCTGGGTGGGCCCTCTGATGACCTGGTCGGTTGCGACACGGCGTTGTCTCTGGGATACTGTTACAACGCTCCCGGGTCTGATAACACCTATGGCACTGAACCACCGGCGGTCGGTTTCGATTTTTTGCAGGGGCCGGTTGTCGAAACAGGCATCCCATCCGATTCGGCTAAATTTATGGGCGGGTGGATTTACGGTTATGTTAATATGCCGATGACATCTTTTAACCGGTATATCAATGGAATCGATCCGCACAGCCCGGAGGAATCCTACAACTACATGCGGGGCTTGAATCTCAATGGTAATCCGGTTGTCGATAACAATGGCGACACAACAAAATTCTTCTTCCCCGGCGACCCGGTAACAGGAACCGGGTGGCTGGATGACATCTCGTCCGACCGCAGGTTCATGATGACTTCCGGGCCGTTCAATATGATGCCGGGTGATACGCAGGAAATTGTCGCGGCGATAATTGTCGGACAGGGAACAGACAGACTCGCGAGCATAACTAACCTCAAAGAAATCAGCAAATTCACCCAGAAGGTCTTCGATTATGATTTCGATGTCCCTGAAGTTCCCGAAGGCTTCAATGTCTATGCTCGCAGTTACGATCAGGCAGTCGAGTTGATCTGGGACAACGACATGGAACAGGATTATCTCGATTATCGTGAATGGTTTGGCACATTTTTCGCCTTCGAGGGATATAACGTATACCAGCGAACTTCAGAATTTGGCTCATGGAAAAAAATTGCAACCTTCGATTTGACTGCCCAGGAATCATACCAGACTTTTCATCAAGTCGCTGGTGACAGCATAGAAATCTGTGCGAGCGGTCAATGTGATACTTTGGAGCGGGCCTGGGACTTTCAAAAAATCTATGACTACATATATGATCCGGGCGCTGGTGGCTATGAGTTAAAAATCGTCCAGAACGGTAGTGAATCCGGGTTGCAAAATCGTATCTATATCGATCACGATTATATCAATAGTGGACCGCTGATAAATGGTCAAAAATACTATTTCGCTGTAACTCCTTATTATTTGAATATACAGGAAATCGGCCCGAATGATTCGGTGTTTTTGAGATCCGGTTTTATTGGTTTTAACATGGCTTATTTGGAAAATGAGCCAGTTGCCCTTACGACCATGCCTGTTGCGTCACCTGGTATGTATACAGATACTGCCGAACACAGTGTCGGAAACTCAGAAGGGATGGTGCTGGTTGAAGTCCTCGATCCTGACATGATTGTGCCCGGTGATTACACAGTCACATTCAACCCTTCTATAAACTGGAACCTGATCCGTGATGGTATGTACCTGTTAACCGATCAATCTAATCAATCCGGTGATTTCTCATATCCGATTATTGATGGAATTATGACCCGGGTAATCGGTCCGAAATCCGGGATTTCAGAAGTAGTTGAAATCCAGTCTGGATACAATCCCGTCGATCCACCCGACAATGTTTTCCGGTCATGGAATTCGACCGGTGAGTATTATGTTACTTCCGATTTCGGCAGTGGCCAGGAGGGGTTGAATCGCTTCAACTGGCGAGGCAATATCGGCTGGGAAGCATGGGAGTTTCGATTTACAGAACAGGGAAGCGAATACTACGACTGGTTTACCGATTTAAAATTCCCCAATCGAGCACCGTTTGAAGTCTGGCATTTCTCACAGGACGATCCCACACCTGACAGGAGAGATGTGTTTTTTGTAATTGACGACGACGAATCGGGTGGATGGTCTGTCGGCGACAGGATCTACATCGTCGAAGTAGAGTATCCGGCAGAACCACTTCCTCAATACGCTTATGATCTCAATTACCAATGGGATGATGATTTCGCTCTCGGAAGGGTGATAATTGAAGTTGATGAGCCAGCCGAAGGCACAATTATCAGGTTCAATTCCACAGTTCCGAATGCACCCGATGATGTCTTCCAGTTTACCCTGACCAAGCCTGATCAATGTGGCGATGTCAATCAGGATATGGAAATCTCCATTTCTGATCCGGTGTATTTGATTAACTATATCTTCATCAATGGCGAAGCCCCCGATCCGCTCGCGATAGGGGATGCCAATTGCGACGGCACTGTCAATCTGGCTGATCCGGTTTACCTGATCGCATACCTGTTTTACAATGGAAACCCGCCCTGCGATACTGATGGGGATGGTTTCCCTGACTGCTGATTGGAATGTGTTCTTAAGTTATGATGCGAGCCCGCTCAAGGTTATTCTCAGGCGGGCTTTTTTATAGCCGAATTGATCATATCGATAAAGCGGGGGATGATTACTTCTTTGCCGAAAACAGATGCATTCTCGGAAATCTTTTCGCGGTCGACCGGCAATGATCTGAGATAATTCTCAAGAGCTGCTTTGATACCGTCAGCATTTCTATCGAGCTTGAACAACTGCCCTCCGATTTGTTCAACGATTTCGATCATGCTGGCGGCATGGGTCGCAACCGGATAACATCCACAGGCCGCGCCCTCGGCCAGAACCAGACCGAAACCTTCGACTGAAGAGGGCAGAGCAACCACACCCGCATTCCGGAATTCTTCGGCCAGTTGCTTCTGGGGGATATAATCGTGAATCTCTATTCCGGAGTCATTGTCGATTAAACGGACGATATGCTCGCGCTGAGGGCCTTCTCCGAAAATCTTCAGCCTGAGTTCGGGAACCTGCTTTACCGCCCTCACAAGCAGGTCGACATTTTTTCCGCGGTCGAGACGGGCAGGACAGATGATCAGTTTATCATCCCTTTGTGTATTAGAGATGAAAAACACCTTTGGATCAAACGGCATGTTGGCAATTTTTGCTTTCGGGGTAGTAAATGACGCCAGGTAATGGGAGACCGTGTTGACGATTTCGGCCCGTTTAAAGACATTGTTCGCAACCGGCTTCAATATCGGCAGAGTCTTCAGCATGGCGGCATCGGTACCGTGCATTGTCACCATCAGAGGATGACCACTCTGTTGTGACAACTTAGCCCCGATTATACCACCCGGTAGCCACCAGTGAGCCCAGATCAGGTGATGCTTGTGGCACTTGAGTTCGCATTTGGCCTTGCTCATCGATTTCCGGTAATAATCTGCCAATTTGGGCCAGTTGAGTGGATTTTTAAAAAGATCTTTCATCAGACCACCGTAGTAGATATGGCTGATTGTGAAATCGAAATGATCGCTCAGGTCGTTGACCAGGTTTTTAACGAAGATACCGGCATTATCGCCCTCGTGGCGGGGGTAATTATGTGTAATCAAGAATATCTTAGGTTTAGTCATAAACATTTATCCAGATAACCTCTGCCAGATATATTATATAGTTAAACAGCCTCGACAAGCCAATTCTTCTTTCGTACTTTAGTGATTATTTTCACTTTCTCGTTGACATCCCGACCGCGCATAGCATATATTTTAAGCCCCGGGCTGACTATGTTTTAAAAGCCTCGGGACTTGAGAATGGCAGAAACATACAAACCTCAATTTACCGGTTGTATGCTTCGGTCTTTTGTTTTTTTGACAGCAAAATTACCTGTAAGAAAATCTACAATCTGCCATAGACACAGGAGGCATGGTTCCTATGAGCATCAGTTTAATGGCACGGGAGATTGCCGAATCCCCGACTCTCATGCTGAATGAGAAAGCGCGGCTTCTGCGTGAAAAAGGGGAGAAGGTGATTCATCTCGGCGCGGGCGAGCCAAAGTCGAAAGCACCGATCGAGGCGATCCTATCCAGTGCGGCCCAGCTATCGTCTGCGGAAGTGCGGTACACCCCGACTGAAGGGATTCCGATCTTGATCAAGGCGATCGTTCGCTATATGGAAGAGAATTACAACAAGGTCGTTTCCAATAAAAACATCCTGGTCTCAAACGGCGCAAAGCAGGCCTTGATGACTGTCTTGATGACGATTCTGAATCAGCAGGATGAAGTTATCATCAACGCCCCTTACTGGGTTAGTTACCCCGAGATGATTAAGATGGTCTATGGGCGTCCGGTGATAGTTACACCTGAGGACGGCCGGGTTCAACCGCAGATGGAAGATATCGCCGATAAGGTCGGATCTTACACTAAGGCGATCATTCTCAATAGCCCCAATAATCCATCGGGCGCCGTCTATAACGAGGATTTCATCGGCGAATGTGTCGAATTCTGCGAGAAGAAAGATATCTACCTGATCATGGATGATATCTATCACAAGCTGGTGTTTGACGGCAAGAGCTGTCCGTCGGTATACAAATATTCGAAAAAGGATCTCGAAGATTCCAAGATCATCGTCTTAAACGGTGTTTCCAAGCTGTATGCCATGACCGGTTTCCGGATCGGCTGGGTTGTTGCCGCTCGCAAGTTGCTGGAAGTTATGATAAATGTGCAGGCCCAGACAACCTCCTGCCCGCCGGTAGTATCCCAGGCCGCCGCAGCCGGTGCCCTGAATGGCATTCAAAGTGGTGTCGAAAGCCTCAGGCTGACACTGCAAAACAACCGCGATGTAATGTACACCGAGTTAAAGGCGTTTGATGGTGTCCATGTATACAAGCCGGAAGGGACTTTTTACTGCCTGGCGGATTTCTCCAACTACGAAAAGGATTCTACAAAACTGTCCCAGAGGCTTCTGGAGAAAGTCTTTGTAGTGACAGTGCCGGGTGTCGAATTCGGCATGGAAGGTCATCTCAGGCTGAGTTTCTGTGGTGGAATCAAGGGCATTATGGAAGGCGTTGAGCGCATGAAATGGGTGCTCGATCCAAATTCGCCCAATGAAATATACATCGGTGACCGCAAACTTGTGAGGGATTGGCAATGAACAACGTACTCGATATAAAATCACCATGTGAGAATATCGCCGAGGAGCGCAAGTCCGATTTCGGGCTCGAGAATCATGGCCTGACCAATCTGCGCAAGGTCTATTGGAACCTGACTCCTCCGGCCTTATATGAAGAAGCGATGTTTCGTCGCGAGGGCAAGCTGAGCCATCTCGGCCCGCTCTGTGTGACGACCGGTAAACATACCGCCCGTGCCGCCAAGGAAAAACTGGTGGTGCGCGAGTCAACTACTGAAGACAAGATCTGGTGGGGACAGTACAATCGCCCGATCTCGCCCGACAGTTTCAGCCAGGTGCTGGGGCGAATGCAGGGCTTTTTACAGGGGCGTGACCTGTTCGTGCAGGATTGCTACGGCGGGGCTGATCCGAACTATCGCCTCCCATGCCGGATCATTACCGACCTGGCCTGGCACAGCCTGTTCGCGCGCAATATGCTGATTCCGCTCGAGACTATGGATGAATTCCGTCGCTTCGTTCCGGAATTCACGATCATCTGTTCGCCCGAGTTCAAGGGACTGCCGCAGATGGACAGCACTGTTTCAAAAACTTTTATATTGCTTAACTTCGAACAGAAGCTGGGATTGATCGGCAACACCGGTTACGGTGGCGAAATCAAGAAATCGATCTTCACCGTCATGAATTTTCTGCTTCCGCTTCAAAATGTGATGACCATGCATTGTTCGGCCAATGTCGGTAAAGATGGTGACTCGGCTCTGTTCTTCGGGTTGTCCGGTACAGGTAAGACTACTCTCTCGGCTGATCCGCGCAGAAACCTGGTTGGTGATGACGAACATGGCTGGTCGGACGAAGGTATCTTCAATTTCGAGAACGGTTGTTATGCCAAGGTGATTTCGCTTTCGCCGACTGCAGAGCCGGAAATCTATGCCTGCACTCGTAAGTTTGGCACCATCCTGGAAAATGTAATCTACGACCCGGTCAGCCGTCAGCTCGATCTCGATGACGATACCCTGACCGAAAATACCCGTGCCTCATACCCGTTGACATATATTGACAATGCCGTTCCCGACAAGATGGCCGGTCATCCCAAGAACGTGATTATGCTGACCTGCGATGCCTCCGGCGTGATGCCCCCGATTGCAAGGCTTACCCCGGATCAGGCTCTGTATCATTTCATCTCAGGTTATACAGCCAAAGTTTCCGGTACCGAAATCGATCTGGGACTGGAGCCGGAGATTACGTTCAGTGCCTGTTTTGGCGCACCGTTTATGGTGCATCACCCTTATTTCTACGCTGATATGCTTCGTAACAAGATCATCCGCCACAAGGCTTCCTGCTGGCTGGTCAACACCGGCTGGACCGGCGGACCTTTCGGTGTCGGCAAGCGTATTTCAATCAAGTACACACGCGCTCTTCTGGATGCCGCTTTGAGCGGTCAGTTGCATGATGTCGAATATCGCAAAGACGATGTGTTCGGGTTCGAGGTGCCGAAGTCATGTCCGGGTGTGCCTGATGATGTGCTCGTACCGTCGAGCTCATGGCCGGATCAAGCCGCCTATGATCAGAAGTACGATCAGCTCGCCTCGCTCTATATCGAGAACTTCAAAAAGTTCGCCGAAGGTACACCGGCAGAAGTGGCCGCCGCCGGCCCCGTAAGACGCAAGAAGTAAAGAGTAAAAACGCCTGGCAGATATCATTTCTGCCGAGGAAAGAAAATAAAAAACCGCCAGGTAATCACACCGGCGGTTTTTTATGCATTTAAATGTTTATATATCAAAAAAGTATTATCAATAAATTGCGCTTTGAGGATATGATCTGCAGTAGATTCATAGAATCAGTTAGAGTATAACAATAATTATGCAAAGATGAAGCCGATAAATCTATCTCAGCAATAAATCACCTTAGTTAAAAGAGCAAAAAGACCTGATCGTATTTAACCATAAACTTATTGACAATACGATTTCAACAGAATAGTTTGATCAAAAAGCTACGCCTGTTAATAGAAGAAGCATCAAATGAACAAGGAGAGAAGCATGAAGTATGGAGCCACTATAACAAAATGCTTGTTGGTGTCAATGATTATATTGATAAGCGGATCAGCAACATCATATGCCGGTGATGACATCGGACTGAAGAAACGCGTTATTGTGGGTGATTTCGAAGATAAATCATCTCATTCCTGGTACCACGGTGCTCCTCCCGGTACTGGTATGGCTGATATGTTGATCACCGCACTGGTGAAATCTGGCAAGTTCAAGGTCTATGAACGCGCGGCACTGGATGAGCTTCTGAAAGAGAAAAACCTGAGCATGTCTGACTTGGCAAATCCAGGCCTTGAAGCCAGTAAAAAGGTGATTATCGGTGATTACCTGATTAAAGCAACGATCACCGAATTCGGCTATAAAGAGGAAAAAATCGGTGGTTCATTATCCAGCAGTTTCGTCAAGGGTGGATCGCTGAAAAACTATTCCGGCCGAGTCGGAGTCGATCTGCGGATAATAAACATCGGCACTTCCGAGGTCATTCTGGCTGAAGATATCGCCGAGAGTGAAAGCTCGAAATCGATTGCACTCTCTACGGATGAATTTTCATTCGGTGACCAGAAGCGATTCGATGATCATGTGGTCGGTAAAGCTACCCGCAAAGTCATAAACAAGATCGTGGACAAAGTTGCCGAGCAGACCGGTAAAACTCCCTGGTCAGGCATATTAATAGTAGCCGATGAGTTTCTGTTTATTGACGGCGGTACTGAACTGGGCATCAAACCTGGTATGCAGTTCGAGGTGAAACGTTTCAGTAAGGAAGTCAAACATCCCAAGACCGGTAAGGTGTTGAAAGTGCTCTATGATGATGTCGGAGTGGTCAAGGCAACTGAAGTTGAAGATGGTATTACAACTGTAGAAGCGGTCTCTGGTTCAGGTTTTGCTGAGGGGGATATGGTAGAACTCAAAAAGTAGCTTACAGCCTAAAGCCTTCGCGGGAATTGCAAAATAGCTGATAAAAAAGCGGGAACATAATTGGTCCCGCTTTTTATTTTATCCAGACAATACATACAAGGTTGACGCAATAAACTAGCCATTATTTTAATCGCGGGCTATGATTCGCTCCATGCCTTCAAATGTTCTACCATGACATTGAACAAGCGTTCGTTGAACCATTGATCAAGTTGCATGAATCCAGAACTCGTATAGAGTACATAGTTAGGTGAAGGTTTATATTCTCCAATCCGGCCATCTTTGACTTCGACCGCGCCGATAATATCCTCCTGGGGAACATCTACACCGGGCTTTTTCGTACGGGCGTCGATTATGTAAACATAACCCTCATTCTGCTTCTCGGCTTCTTCTTTGACAGGAGCATATTCGTTAACATTGTCAGCGATTACTTCATGCAATAAATCCACGAAGGCCTTGTTCTGCACGAAATTCTCCGGTACGAAATTCTGGGGATCCTGAATGATCTGCCCCATGATACACTCCGGTGGAAGCCCTTTGTTCTCCGACAGCATATCGCTCGGTATAGGTGAAACGAAATATTTAGTGGTGTCATCTTCGGCGTTCTTTACATAGTATACGTACATACCGACCCCTTATTATTTTCGAACATAAACGTCATCAATTGGTCTCCATGATACTATATGTCAGTGAACATGTCAATTGTTCGCATTATTTATCTTACTGCTAATATTTCAATGGATAAAATTCGGATAAAGCTGTTGACTTTTTACAGATCATACGATAAATTACCTGATGTCTACGCCTGAACAGAGTTAAGACAACATGACCAGCAAATACAGGGGATCAGCCCTTCACAGATAAATCAAATTATGTGCAAATCGGCACGTGCACGTGATGAGCCGTATGTGTTTGGCGGGATCGGTTTTATGTGTGATGTTTATAGTTATGCTGGCTGTTAATAAAATATTACGAATTTAATCTCTCGACCTCACCGATACTGGTGTTAGCCTTATTAACAGGAGAGCGGACAAGATACCGTTCTTCTGTTTTTTATTATCATAGTTGCATGACTTTCGGAATCCAAATTGACAGAATCGATTCGATCGGCTATATTCATCAGTCTGTAAAACGCTGTCGCAGGATAACCGCTTGGATTCGTTTGAGTTTACAATTGAAGGTACCCCGATCTCTCATCAGGCCAAAAGCCGCAGGCTTTTAGCTCGATGGCGGGCGAAGGTTCGTAAAACCGCCCGCAAATACTGGCCTCGTGGTCAAAAACCGATCGAGACAATGATATGTGTTACTCTAACTTACTTTTACAAGTATGAAGCTCTCGACGTCGATAACATGATCAAGCCGGTCCAGGATGCGATGAAGGGGCTGGTCTATCTTGATGATTCCCAGGTCACCGATGTGTACAGCCGTAAACGCAAACTTAATTCCAGCTTCCGGCTGTTAAATGTCTCGCCCGGTGTGGCGCGGGGGTTGACCAGTGGACGGGAGTTTTTGCATGTTCTGGTAGAAGATGCCAGCATGATGTAGACATTATATGAGAAAAACCGGAGTACAAAGAAGACGCCTGACCGCTCTGGCGCGGGAATATGCCCACAAGGGTTACGAGGTCAATGTAGCACCGTCACGCTCAGAGTTGCCTGTATTTTTGCAGGATTACAACCCGGATATCATTGCTGAAAGTTATGATGATAAAGCTGTAATCGAAGTCAAAACCGGAAGAAGCCTGGTAAGAGCCAAGTATCTGGCGAAGCTGGCCAAAGCGATACTGGATAATCCCGGATGGCGGCTCGAGTTGATTGTATGCAATCCGCAGATAAGTCAGCCGATCGAGGACGATATACGTCTGTTGAACCGCGATGATCTGGTGAAGCGTATTGAGGAAATCCGGCATCTGTTAGAAAACAATCAAATCGAGGCGGCGGTTCTCCTGGCATGGTCGGCGATCGAAGGAGGCCTGCGCCTGAACGCCAAGAAAGAGGGGATCAGGCTCAAGGACAGGTCACCGTCGTATATCGCCAAAAAGATGGCCAATATGGGCATGATCACCCAGGCTGAATTCGAAATACTGCTCGAAGCGATCGAACTGCGCAATTCAGTTATACACGGTTATAAAACCGCACAGGCTGATTCGGAAATCGTTCTCGATATGCTTGAAATAATCGAAGATCTGTGTGCAGGGTGATGCCTGCGAATCAAAAAAGCGCCGCTGAAAACGGCGCTTTAAGTCATTTCATATTATTGACTACCCTGAGGTTAAGCAGATTCGGAATGCGCCGGATGTTCGGTTTTATGCTTCTCTTTACGGGTCGATGTGCCCAGTATAGTATAGAGAGGACACCATCCGGAAAGAGCTGTCAGAAGCGGAATGAGGCCCAACAGGCCCCAGTATGTCTGCGGTCCCCAGAAAATCAGGGAAAGCACAAACAATCCGACTACAACTCTTATGACTCTTTCGATATTTGCCATATTACGTTTCATACTATCATCCTCCTTTTATAACCTGTAACAAGGATGAGGATGATATTGTTTCGATTGATTGCTGTATTTGAATTAACGAGATGCTTGTCAGGCTTTGTGCTTGAGGATTTTATTTGTGGATGAGATTATGTCTGACGCTTTAAGATTGTATTCCCGCATCAGCTCCTCCGGCTGACCGGAACATCCGAATGAATCAAATATCCCCACGAATTGCATCGGCACCGGATGATTTCGAACTACCAACTCGGCGACTGCCGAACCGAACCCGCCGTAGACCTGATGCTCCTCGGCGGTAACTATCGCGCCACATTTTCGGGCGGAGTCGATTATAACTTTTTCATCGAGCGGTTTTATCGTGTGGATGTTCACCACGCGTGCTTCGATGCCAACTTTTGCAAGCTCATCTGCCGCCACCAGGGCCTCATGGACCATGACACCGCAGGCCAAAATGGCGACATCGGAACCCTCGCGGTAAATATCAGCTTTGCCGAATTCGAAAGGCCGAGCTTCATCGCTGACAACCGGCACACTTTCACGCCCGAAACGTATATAGACCGGGCCCTGAATTTCCGTCGCGGCCATGACGGCCTTTTTGGTTTCATAATAATCGCAGGGAACTATGATCTGCATGTTGGGAAGTGAACGCAACATCGATATTTCCTCCAGCGCCTGGTGGGTTGCGCCATCGGGGCCGACCGAGATACCGCCGTGAGCACCGCCGATCTTGACATTCAAGTTGGAATAACAGATCGTCACCCGCAACATATCCATGCATCTGCAGGTTGCAAACGCGCCATAGGTGGTGAAGAAAGGTATTTTTCCGACCAGTGACAAACCCGACGCGAGGTTGGCCATGTTCTGCTCCGCGATACCGACTTCAATGAACCGGTCGGGGAATTTCTCGGCAAAAAAGCTGACATTTGTGGAATCGCGCAAATCTCCCACCAGAACGACCAGATTGTCATGTTTTTTACCCGCTTCTACGAGGCCGTGGCCGAATCCGACCCGGGTTTTCTTCATTTCGATTCTATCAGCCATTGCGCAACCTCTCAGACCATTCCGAGTAACTCGTATCAAGCTCCGCCAGAGCTTTTTCACCTTCTTCGGGGGTGGGCGGTTTGCCATGCCATTCCGAGAGATCCTCGATAAATGATACACCTTTTCCCATTACTGTCTGGCCAATTATAACCGATGGCTTGCCTCTGAACTCGCTTGCCGCGCGGTATGCTCCCAGGATTTCTTCCATGTTGTGGCCGTCGATCTCATAGACATTCCAGCCGAACGACCAGTATTTCTCAGCCAGCGGAGCGATGTTCAGAACATCCTCGACTTTGCCGTCGATCTGCCTGTGGTTGTAATCGATAACCGCACAGAGATTGTCGAGCTTGTAATGTCCGGCAAACATAACCGCCTCCCAGATCGAACCTTCCTGTTGTTCGCCGTCACCCATGATAGAGTAGACCCTGCGGTTGGAATTATCCATCCTGATCCCATAGGCCGAGCCACAGGCTATCGAGAGGCCCTGTCCCAGGGAACCGGAGGAGACCTCGATTCCGGGTGTCGGACCGCTTTTGGGATGACCTTCAAGGTGGCTTCCGAATTTACGAAATGAAAGCAGATCTGAAAGGGGGAAGTATCCGGCTTCAGCCAACACGGCATAGATCAGAGGACTTACATGGCCGATCGAATAGAAGTTCAGGTCTCGCCTGGGATCGTCGGGATTGCGCGGGTTATGGTTGAGAATATTGAAATACAGGGCGCAGGCCAGATCGGCGCAGGACAGAGGCCCGCCGGTGTGACCGGTTTGAGATTCAATCAGGAGCGTGATGATATCGCGCCTGATATCCAGAGCCTTTTCGTTTAATTTCTCGTTATCATAGTCAAATGGATTCATGGCCTGATTATAATAAGCAGATTCGATGCGGGCAAATTAAAAAGTCGAGCTGAAGAGTTATCAGGATTTCCGGGCGACTTTTATGCGTTCGTAGACCTGGCGGGTTTTATCTCGAAGCTCAGAGAGGGTACCGTTGTTGTGAATTACAAAATCTGAAACCGCAACCAGGTCCTCGATCGGTTTCTGCGACGAGATCCTGTCCTTGATTTCGGCCACGGTAAAGCCGTTTTTAACCGCGCGTGTAATCTGGTCAGCCTCGGGCGCGGTTACACAGATCGTGTAGTCGACTTTCTCGTGCCAGCCCCAGTCCACCAGCAGGGCGGCGTCGACGATAACAAAACCGCATTTGGGATCGGATTCGCAGACTTTGATTTCTTCGACGAGTCTCTTTAGAAGCTGGGGGTGAACGATTTCATTCAAAGTTTTTCGCTTTTCGGGCGAAGCGAAGACGATTTTTCCCAGTTCTCGCCTTTTCAGTTGGCCCTCTGCTGTTACTATGCCTCTGCCGAAGGCGCGTATCAACTTGGAAAGAACTGGTTTATTTTTTTCCACCACCTCGCGGCCGATTTGATCCGCGGATACAAGCCGTCCCCCGAATTCAGCGAAGGCTTCGGCTACTGTCGACTTTCCGGATGCGATTTGACCGGTAACACCAAGTTTCAACATATATTCCAATATATGAAATATACACCTAAATTGTTGCAATTTTTTCGATTAAGTGGCTCTAAAACCTTTAGAATACGATCGATATGCCGAATTATATTAGTGAGTTTGTAAAAGATTCTCAAATAGGTAACAAATAAGGTCGTATATTAATTGGCTGGGAACGAAGAGGTGGCAAGCGTCTCTCTGTCCAAATTCTGTTTAAACTGTTGACAGTTTTTATCTTGACAAATTTTTTAAAACTTTTGTATTTTTCTACTGCTTGCGACAGGGATGCCTGCAACGCTTTTGAGGGCTAATAACTGGCTGTGTATATGAGGGTCATGGAAGACTTCTCCATCTTTAGCATTCTTTTCGAACCGCACCTGACGAACGGTGGGGGCGTTTACCGTCTACATAAAATATATAATGTGGTCATAAATGAGCGATTTCAGTTATCAGCAAGGAGGTTAGTATAGGTAATTTGGTAAAAAATTTAACGTATTTCTAAATCATTTTTTCGCAGGAGGTAAAACCTTGGGTAAGCACAGCAAGATATTTTATCTGTTGACTGCACTGATCGGCCTGATGCTTCTGACATCGGGCGTCAACGCAGCCAACATCGGTAAAATTTCAGGTAAGGTGGTTGACCGCGACACGGGAGAACCTCTACCTACGGTCGCTGTTTCTGTGGAAGGTACCGACATGGGTGCTCTGACAGATATCAACGGTCAGTACGTCATTTTGAACGTGCCGGTAGGAGAGTATTCGATCAAAGCTTCTCTGGTCGGCTACCAGCCTGTGATCAAGCAGGGTGTTTTCGTGTCCGTCGACCTGACAACTTACGTTGATTTCGAATTGACTTCAAAGGCAATCGATATCGGTGAAATCCAGGTCGTACAGGCCGAACGTCCCCTGGTTATCAAAGACCAGACCTCAACTTTGCGTCTGGTTTCGGGCGATGAAGCCCGTAATATGCCGACTCGTGGCTATCAGGATGTGGTCGGATTGTCAACCGGTGTGGTGGCATTCCAGGATAACTCTTCGGTCCGCCAGCGTGGCGGCAACGAGTCATCCAATTCTCCCACCCTGAATATCCGCGGTGGTCGCCAGAATGAGGTCGCCTATCTGGTCGACGGTTTCGCGACTTCGGATCCGCTGACCGGTTTGGCAAATCTAAGTGTCAACAACAACGCCATCGAAGAAATCTCGATCACCACCGGTGGTTTCAATGCCGAATACGGCTGGATTGCCTCGGGCGCGATTAACGTTACTACAAAAGAGGGTACCAAAAATTATTCCGGTAACCTCGAGGCTGTAACCAGTGAACTGACTGACGAATATGGCTACAATATTTACGCTTTTGACTTGACCGGTCCGATCATTCCGGGCAACGAAAGGGCATCATTCTTTGTATCCGGCGAGCGTCGTGTTCACCTCGATCGTCAGCCTCATGCCAAAGCCGGTGATGAACCGCTTCCGCACAATGACCTGCGGGGCTGGACATGGCAGGGCAAGTTGCGCTACGATCTCAATCAGGCAATGAATCTTCGCCTGGGTGTGATCGGTTCTTATGACAAGTGGAACCGTTATATCAGGTCATATCATTTCAATACTGCCCATGCGCCAAAGTATGAGGACGTCAATAACTCCGTCAATTTGCAGTTTACGCACAATGTCAGCAAGCAGACCTTCTACACTGTACGAGGCGCATATTTCCTGACCAAGCGTACTTCAGGTGACGGTGTCTATTTCGATGACCTCTGGGGCTACATCCGTCCGAAGGGCAATAAGGCCTTCGACGCTACCACCCTCTTCAGGACATGGGATGATCCGGAAACGTATTATCAGGTCTGCTGTCCCGGCAATACCTGGTGTTCAGAGCCTCTCGGCCCGAACGATTCAATTCCGGATGATGCCCCCTGTAGCGCCAGCGAGTTGACCTATCGCTACGATTATTACCTTCTTTCAAATGATGAGGGTAACTATGTGGACAGCTCGAAGCTGGATGAAAGCTATGTGCTCGATGATTTCACCAAGCGTAGATCATCGTACTACGGTTTCGATTTTGACCTTACACATCAGCTTAACAAAGCTAACGAGATAAAAGTCGGTTTCGAATACCAGCGCCATACCCTGCGTTATCTGCGTCATGTCACCCCGATCCAGCTTTATAACGGGCCGGGAGTCGGTACTCAGGATATGGATAACTATGGTTATGACCTTGAATTCCAGTATGACGAAGACTCCAGCCTCACCGGTGTCAAAGTGGTTGACCAGGATGACGGCTGGAATGCCGCTAAGAACCCGTATAACTTTGCACTCTATATTCAGGATAAGTTCGAGTGGGAAGGCCTGGTGATCAATGCCGGTCTGCGTTATGACTACCTGAATGTCAATACGTACCGCCTCAAAAACGAGGCCTGGCCACTTGATCCTGACAGCCTGGCAATCAAGTTCCCGGATAATGATGAGTATACCGAAGAGGCCCAGAAGCTGACTTTGGATGATCTCGAGGATGCCGAAGCAGAGCAGAGGATTTCACCTCGTCTGGGTATCGGTTTCCCGGTCACCGACAAGACCGTCTTCCATCTCTATTATGGTAAATTCTTCCAGCGTCCGGAATTACAGTACCTGTATGTCAGCTATGATTACCTGTTCTACATGATCGACGCGCATCCTTACTTCAACCCGATCGGTAACCCGAACCTGGAGCCCGAAGAGACTACCGCGTACGAAGTCGGTGTGACTCATCAGCTGGGTGACAACTCCAGATTCGATATTACCGCCTACTATAAGGATATCCGCAACCTGACCCAGGTCGATCACGTTCCGGTCGATCCGTTTGCCTATGACACCTATACCAATAAGGACTACGGCACAATCAAGGGGCTTGAGTTCGCCTTTAAGCTGAGAAGAACCAACAATATCGCCCTCGATGTTGCCTATACTCTGTCCAAGGCTCAGGCCACCGGATCATTTGCCAGCACTCAAAACAACGTCGCCTGGACCAATTCAGAGGAACCCCTGCGGATTTCTCCTCTGGATTTTGACCAGCGTCACAAACTGACTGCCGTAGTGGATGTCCGTTCCGGCGCCAAGGAAGGCCCGATGCTGGGCAACTTCTATCCGCTCGAGAGAGCCGGGTTGAATCTTGTCTTTAATACAGCTTCCGGAAATCCATATACTCCGGCGGAAATCTACAACGAGGTAACCCTCGGTTCGGTTACGCCCACCCCGCTCAGCTCGATCAATTCGCGCTACGGTCCGTGGACTTACAGGATCGATTTGAAGGCCAATAAGACCTTCACGGTCGCCGGTTTGGATATGGATGTTTACCTGTGGATTCTGAATGTCCTGAATACTGAAAACGCCATCGATGTCTTCGAAGGTACCGGCCGTCCGGATGATACCGGCTGGCTCGCGACAGGCGAAGGTCAGGCATTTATCAATACACATTCCGATCCAGACCCGGTTACCGGCATGACTGGTGAAGAGATGTATCAGTTCAAGCAGAACGATCCTAATAGCTATGACCTCCCGCGCGTGATCCGTCTGGGTGTCAGGCTGAGCTTTTAAATAGGAAGTTAGGAGGAAAGGATGCGATTAAACAAGACCTTTATCTTTCTGGTATGTCTGGCGCTTATGACCTCCATGGCCTGGGGGTTATCACACCAGACCGGAAAGGTACAGTCTACGAATGTATCCCAGATTTTGGATACACGGACATATTTGGATAAAAACAAGTTGCTGGCATTCATCTATAACGACGGCAACTTCTGTTACGACAACGCCAACGTGCTCGGCAAGACCGACGGACTGTACTTCCCGCGTGGCTCCAAGAAGACTGTTATCTATGCTTCAGGTCTTTGGGTTGGAGCCAAGGTAGACGGAACGACACGTATGGCTGTTGCCGAGTTTTCCTCGGAATTCGTACCCGGGCCGATGGCCAACGGGACATACCAGGATGATCAGGCGTCATTCAGGGTTTACAAGATAAACCGCGGTGATGACGCAAACAATAATTCCGACTATGCCAACTGGCCTGCCAATCAGGGCGCGCCGGTTGACGATCTGGGTAACCCGGCTCTGCTGGGTGATCAGATGTGCTGGACGGTATTCAACGATGCCGATCCCGCCAAACATAGAAACACAGCCGCTTCAACCGCCCCGCTGGGAGTCGAGATTCAGGAATCCGCCTTTGCTTTCGGACGTTCCGGAGCTCTGGGGCAGGTTATCTTCCTGAAGTTTTTGATCATCAATAAGGGTGGAAACACGCTGGAAGACACATATGTTTCGCTCTGGTGCGATCCCGATCTGGGTGGCGCATCTGATGATTTGGTCGGTTGTGATACATCCCTGTCACTGGGTTACTGTTACAATGACGCCGGTAGTGACAATACCTATGGTACCGCTCCGCCGGCTGTCGGATTTGACTTCTTCCAGGGCCCGATCGTCGAGTCAGATAATCCGAATGATTCCGCAAAATTCCGCGGTGAATGGATCCAGGGTTACAGGAACCTTCCGATGACCTCGTTTAACCGTTATATCAACGGTACCGATCCACACAGCTATTCGGAATCATACAATTATATGCAGGGGCTCGAGCCGACCGGTGAACCGCTGGTTGATAACAATGGAGACACAACCACATATTTCTTTGCCGGTGATCCGGTCACAGGAACCGGCTGGCTGGACGGTAACTCCGCTGACCGTCGTTTCATGATGTCCTCCGGTCCGTTTACTATGGAACCTGATGACACGCAGGAAGTCGTGGCGGCTATCTGTGTCGGCCAGGGAGCCAATCGTCTCTCCAGTATCACCGCTCTGAGAACTGTTGACCTTCAGGCTCAGACCGTATTTGACCAGAACTTCGATATCCCGAGTCCTCCGCCGACTCCGACTGTTTACACTCGCGGATATGATGGCAAGATCGACCTGGTCTGGACTGACAGCTCAATCAACTACGTTCAGGACTATCGTGCCAGCCTGGGGCAGTTCTACTGCTTCGAAGGTTATAATATCTACCAGGCAGAGTCACCGACCGGTCCCTGGACTCGTGTGGCGACTTACGACTATGAACCCAGCGTGATGCAGAGGGTGTTTGAGGACACCGTTGGAGCCAATATCGTTGTCTGTAACGAGGATTCCACCTCGTGTGACACAATTGCGCGTCCCTGGGATTTTACCAAGATCTATCAGGATGTCGCTAATCCCGCCAAGGGTGGTTCTGAACGGATTATACAGCAAGCCGGAACTAATTCCGGGTTGGTGCATCATCTCAGTTTCAGCACCAGTTTCCTCGACGGCGGTCCGATTATCAACAACAGGCCGTACTACTTCGCGGTAGCTCCTTATGCGGTCGATGTCGATAAAGTCACCTCGGAAGATTCATTCTTCGTAGGACAGAACTTCGAGGGGTTCATCTCAGAACCGCTCGAAAATGTACTTGTACCGGTTACTGCAATCGGCAAGAGCAGCGGCGCGGTTTTCATCGATACCGCTCAGCATGTCAGTGGACCCTCACAGGGTATGGCGATAGTTGAATATCTCAATTACACTGACACTACCGCGGACGACTACGAAGTTGTCTTTGATACTACTGAAACTGATGGCAGTGTGGTCTGGGATCTGAAGAAAAACGGCGCCGTCGTTTTGGAAGATCAATCCAATCAGGGCGGTGGCTACGATTATGAGATCTACAACGGTCTTATGGTCCGTGTAATGGGTCCTGATCCGGATATCGCTCCTCCGGCCGATGCCTCCAATGGTGGTGTTATCGAGACTGCTACCGCCGATGGTACAATCGATCCGGATAACGTTTTCTGGTCATGGAACTCAACCGGTGAATACTATGTCTCTTCTGATGTTCCCGGGTCCGGTTACGA
>WJMC01000097.1 GCA_014728145.1 Candidatus Zixiibacteriota bacterium
AAAAAACCGGTCAACTATAAAGCACGAAAAGTTTACAGCCGGGATATCATGCAGGCCCATATAGTTCTCGGGTGGGAAATAGTACCGTATAAAAATTACGATCGCTATCCTCTCCTGATGCTCAACAATATTCTCGGCGGTGGAATGTCCTCGCGCTTTTTTCAGGCCATCCGGGAGAAGATGGGATTAGCATACACGATCTATTCTTACCAGGATTATTACAAGGACAGCGGTATATTTGGAACTTATGTCGGCTGTGATTCTAAAAACGTTGCTCCATCTGTGAACCTTCTGCTTCACGAAGTCGATAAAATCAAGCAGAACGGGATTGACGACGCGGAGTTCACCGCTACCCGTGTACAGTTGACCGGTAACCTGATGCTGGGCCTCGAGAGCTCCACCAACCGCATGAACCGCCTGGCCCGGAATGAGCTGTATATGGGCCGTTTCTTTGGCCTCAATGAAACCCTTAAGAACCTCGAAAAAGTTCAGCGCGAAGATCTGACAAGGGTAGCTCGCAGATATCTCAATCCTGAAAACCTAACCATGGTTGTCCTGGGACCGCTCGACAAGACGGTGCTGGGGAAAATCGAATTGTAATAAGATGGCAATACTATGATCTGGCCGGTTTTCGTCATCCTGATGATAATGGTTCTGATGTTGATCGGTTACCGGATCTGGTTTTCCCGTTCGGGCTTAAGGTACTCACTGAAAAAATCCAACACGCTGATGATTCATAACGTCGCCTTCGGTTTCGACTATGCAATGAGTTCGGTGAAAAGGAAAAAGCTGGTCAGCTACCTTGATTCAGCGCAGAAGCGTGGCTTTATGTTTGGACGGATGGAAGAATGTGTTGACGAATTCGAAAACGATGAAAATGTGGCGGACAGGTTGACGGTATCTTTTGATGACGGCTATGATGATACTTATCGTTTCTTCAGGGAGATTCTCGAGCCGAGAAAGATACCCGTTACTGTTTTTGTAACAGTTGGTTTCATGGGTAAAAAAGCTGTCTGGGATTACAAGCCGAATCCTCCGGCACATATCAGCAAAGAGCAATTAAAACAGATGCTTACGACGGGCCTGGTGGAAATTGGCGGGCATTCCATGACCCATGCCGTGTTGACCCGGATTGACGACAACTCGCTCGAGCATGAAGTCGCTGACTGCAGGAAGATACTGGAGGATACGTTTTCAGTCGATGTGCGTTATTTTTCATATCCTTTCGGTAGATTTGACAGGCGTGTAATCGGTGCGGTCAAAAAGGCCGGTTACCAGGCCGGGTTTTGCGGTGTGCCGAAGGAGCTTCCCGAACAGGACAAACTGTTTGCGATTCCAAGAATACCCTTGTACCTTACTGATAATTTGTTTACATTCAATCGCAAGATCAGTCACGGTTTTCTGTCATGGATGGAGTTTTCGAAAGCACGTATGACTGAAAACATATCCGATTTGACTTTTGAGTTCAAGAGGAAACTCTGATGGTCAAATTTCTGACAAGCGTAGTAATTTATGCCGCCGCAATTTTTCTGGTGGCCTACCTGTTCGATCTGATTTCGATCGAATCACCCTCGGCCTGGATTATCGCCAGTTTCGTATTAGGAGTACTTAACGCGGTTGTCAAGCCTCTTCTGGTTCTGATAACTCTGCCATTGACCATCCTGACTTTGGGACTGTTTACCTTGATTATCAATGGTTTTATACTTTTTCTGATGTCAGCTCTCGTGTCTGGAGTCGAGATTGAATCTTTCTGGCGCGCCTTACTGGCCGCTTTTTTAATCACGATAATTTCCGCTGTTTTAAATACACTGATAACGGATAAGTACAAAATCAGGTTCCATATCCACAGGAAAGGCTGACTATGCAAGAGACTACGATTTCCAAAGCGGGAGACTTCGAGGGGCAGGATGTTACGATCAGGGGCTGGCTCTACAACAAGCGCTCCAGCGGTAAAATTCAGTTTTTGCTGGTTCGCGACGGTACCGGCCTGATGCAGTGTGTGGTCCTGAAAAAAGAGGTACCTCCCGAGGTCTTTGACCTGTATGAATCCCTGACGCAGGAATCATCTCTGGTGGTTACCGGATCGATTCGCAAGGATGACCGTGCTCCGGGTGGCTATGAGATGACTGTCTCAAATCTCGAGGTGGTCCAGATCGCCGAGGAATACCCGATTTCCAAAAAAGAACATGGCACTGATTTTTTGATGAACAACCGTCATCTCTGGTTGCGCTCCAGCCGTCAGTTCAACATCATGCGGATCAGAAACGAAATCATATATGCAATCCGCAAATTCTTTTACGATAAAGATTTTATTTTAATAGACAGTCCGATTCTGACCGGCTCGGTGGGGGAGACCGCCAGCACCCTGTTTTCGACGGATTACTTTGACATGGGCTCGGCCTACCTGGCGCAAACCGGTCAGCTGTACGCCGAGGCCGGCTGTATGGCCCATCGCAATGTTTTCTGTTTCGGGCCGACCTTCCGGGCTGAAAAATCGAAAACCCGTCGCCATCTCACTGAATTCTGGATGATCGAAGCCGAGATGGCTTACTGCGACCTCGACTGCGACCTCAAACTGCAGGAAGATATGGTCGAGTATGTCGTGCAGTGGTGTCTCGAAAAATGCCCGAAAGAATTCGAGGCGATCGAACGCGACACCGCTCCGCTCGAAAAAGTCAGGACGCCTTTTGTGCGCATGCTTTACGATGATGCGATCAAGTTTTTACAGGAGCGCGGTTCGGAAGTCAAATGGGGCGACGACCTGGGTGCTGAGGATGAAACAATCATCTCTGAAGCACACGAGAAACCGGTATTTGTCGTTAATTATCCCAAACAAGCCAAAGCATTTTACATGAAGGAAAATCCCGACAATCCCAAAACCGTTCTGTGTGCCGACCTGCTGGGCCCCGAGGGCTACGGGGAGATAATCGGCGGTTCACAGCGTGAGGATGATCTCGATAAACTGCTGGCACGGATCAAAGAAGAAAAACTGCCCGAAGATGCCTACGGATGGTATCTCGACCTGCGTCGCTACGGTTCGGTGCCTCATGCCGGTTTCGGGCTCGGAATTGAACGTACAGTGGCCTGGATCTGCGGGCTGTCGCATATTCGCGAAACTATTCCATTCCCGCGCACGATCTCAAGGCTTTACCCGTAACGGAGGAGAAATCGATGAAAAGGATAATTGCAGTTGGATTGTTGCTCACAATAGCTTTTAGCAGTCAGCTGATGGCGGTCGAGAAACTCATGTTCCTCTCCAGTGATAATGAAGTACACAGCTTATACTATTACAACCCGATCAACGGAGAGACCGAAAATGTGATCTCTTACCCGGTTAACGATGTGGTCGGTTATGATGTCACTCCTGACGGCGGATTGCTGGTATTTTCGGTCATCAACCCGGTCGAAAATGACAGGCTTTCCCTGAGACTGGAGACATCTGAATATCCCTATGAAGATGAGAATATCATCATGACCTACGCCGTTAACAGCTATGAGACTGTGCGCGGACAATACAAGATCGCGGTCGATCCGAAAGCGGAATATGTCGCCTGTGTCGATACACTGGGAACCATGTTGATCGATCTGGACCAGAATCAGAAAAAGTACATTTTTACTCACAATCCGAATGAGGATACCGTTGTCTGTGGCGGTTTCTACAATTGGGGTGGCGAATTCTCTCCCGATGGAAGTAAATTCTGTCTAAAATCTTACTGCATTGCGAACCGCCAGCGCTATGATGTCTACGACCTTGAAAACCGCAGTTATTTCAAGATCACCGATCAGTCCAATTTTACCGGTTTTGCCTGGCTTACGGATTCCGAAGGTATCCTGATCTCGTCCAATTCATGCGGGCAGACAGGAGGACTGTATGTGTCCGATCTCACTCCCGGTAACGGGCTCATAAATCTAACTGAATGCAGGCTTTCCAGCGCACGATGCAACAAGTACTTTAAGGATTTTTACAGCCGTTTTTATTATCCCCAAATGATCGACAGTGACCGCCTGCTGGTTTTTGCCGCCGGTCACAAAATCGATGGTATACCGCTTCAGGACGTGATAATAATTGATCAGGAAGAGCAGGTGATCACGCAGGTCTTTTCCGGGGAAGTTGTGGAGATGAAGATGTCGCCTTCCGGTCGCTACCTGGCGGCGGTCATCAATCCCTGTCGGTTGAAGTCCGAGGGGAGTTTGTTTATCTACGATTTCAGGACAAATCATGGTGAATATGTCAATCAGGAAGATATGACCTGCTCGCAGTTGAACTGGGTCGATCTGCCATATTGACGTCTTCTGCTGTCGCAGTTCAACTCTGTTCATGATTAACTTATATAGTATTATTGATGGCATCTGAGCTGTTTTTCAGGACTATCTAAGGAATGGCTTTAATGGTTGTAAGTTCTTATAATAGAGCCTATTATGAGTTTTAGCCAGAGTCGTTTTATTAATGATAATATACTGTTGTATAGGCGGTCGTGCATATATGTATGGCGATATAGATGAGAGTGCTGGTAGTCATTCCGGCCTACAAGGCGGCCGATAGCCTGCCGGAACTGGTAGAGCGCATTGCAGTTCATACGAACCTGAGCGATGTTTTGATTGTCGAGGATGGTTCACCGGATGACACCTTCGCGGTCGCTAAGAAAACCGGCGCTAAAGTTATTCGACATGAAGTTAACCAGGGTAAAGGTGGCGCGCTGAAAACCGGTTTTGAGTATGCCTTGAGGGAAAGCTACGACGGTGTAGTCACGATCGACGCCGATCTGCAACATGATCCCGACCTGCTCCCGGACTTCAAGAAGATGGCGGAAACTGATGGTGTTCATCTGATTATCGGCACGCGCGAACGCAACCTCCACAATATGCCGTTCGCACGCTTCATGACCAATCATATAACTTCCCTGATCATATCCTGTTTTTCTGGCAGATTTGTACGCGATTCGCAGTCGGGGTATCGATATATCTCCGCGCGGGCCCTGCGCAGAATCCGGCTGGAGTCGACCCGTTACGATCTCGAATCCGAGTTTTTGTTCAAGTCGGGCCGGGCTGGTTACACTGTCCGCGAGTTAACAATACCGACGATCTACACTGATTCCGCCAGCTATATCAATCCCCTGGTCGATACCGGCCGGTTCATCAAGCTGATGTTCAAATCTCTTTTCTGGTAGTTCTAACTTCTTGACAAGCAGGCCAAAGCGACTAAATTAGCATAATTAATCTGAGAGGGGAGATGCTTTGCCCAATAAAAATGACCGCTTGATTCTGGTAACCAACGACGATGGTATCCATGCCCGCGGACTTCAAGCCCTGGCACGTCAGTTGAAACGCCTGGGCGAAGTGCTGGTGGTTGCGCCAGACCGGGAGCAATCGGCCTCGTCGCATTCTCTGACTTTGACACGACCGCTGAGAATCACTAAGGTCGATGATAGTCGATTCGCGGTCGATGGCACACCTACCGACTCTGTAATGGTAGCGATGCATGGATTACTTAAGGGCAGGATGCCGGACATTCTGATATCCGGGATCAACCACGGTCCCAATATGGGCGATGACGTGACCTACTCCGGAACTGTCGCGGCGGCGATTGAGGGCTCCCTGCTGGGGATTCCTTCGATCGCGGCTTCCCTGACAGACTGGGATGCCGAAGAATTCAAACCGGCTGCCAGGGCAGTCAGTAAAGTGGCGCGCTGGGTACTTAAAAACGGGCTCCCGCAGTTTTCTTTTCTGAATGTAAATATCCCCTTTCTGGGAGATAAGCCCTTCAAGGGAGTGAAGATCACCCGTCTGGGACGGCGTACGTACAACGATGTAATAGTTGAAAAGACCGATCCGCGTGGAAAAAACTACTACTGGATTGCCGGTGAACCGGAATGGATGGATGTCGATGGTTCAGATTTCTCCGCGGTCTCACGGGGTATGGTTTCGGTATCGCCCCTGAAGGTGGACATGACCGACACCAGGCTTCATGAAAAACTCAGGGATATCAATATAAAGCTATAGTAATTATTGGATTAGTTAGCCTGAGCGAACTTTGATCAGCGCTTACGGCACAAAATCTATTGACAAAACCATAATTTTGTTTAAACTTGGATGGTCAAAATAAATCGGGGCGTGGCTCAGCTTGGTAGAGCACTTGGTTCGGGACTAAGGGGTCGCTGGTTCAAATCCAGTCGCCCCGATTTTTAAGACTGCGGGAAGCATACCCGGGGGCAAGTTTAAAGGAGGGATAAAAGACAGGGAGTTAACCGCTCATGCCATCTGCCAGCCGTAAACCGTTTATCGGTGTGATCGGCGCCGGCCAATGCAATAGTGAAATAACGACAAAAGCGTTTGAACTGGGCCAGGAAATTGCCCGTTCCGGTGCAATCTTAGTCTGCGGCGGTCTGGGCGGAGTGATGCGGGCGGTTTCAAAAGGAGCCCGGGCAGAAGGCGGTGTTACGATCGGTGTCATTCCCGGAGATAGTAAAGAGGACGCCAACGAGTATATCGACTATCCGATTTGTACCGGCATGGGGCAGGCACGCAACCTGGTAATTATAAATACGGCCGATGTCCTGATCGCTGTGGCGGGACAATACGGTACCCTCTCGGAAATCGGATTTGCACGCAAATCGGGAAAGCCGGTGATCTCATTGGGTAGCTGGGAAATCGATGACAGCATAGTCAGGGCGGAAAACGCAAAGGAGGCAGTACAATTAGCGCTTCAGGCAATTCAGGGGTAGACAACATGGTGGCCGCGAAGGTGATCATATCCGGCCATGTCCAGGGGGTCGGCTTTCGCTACTTTACCACTGACACCGCAAAGCAGTTTCCGGTCAGCGGTTATGTCCGTAACCTGGCAACCGGCGATGTCGAGGTCGTTGTCGAAGGGGATAAAACAGCGGTGGCGGAGTTTCTTAAGGAATTGAAGTCCGGGCCCCGTTATTCCAGTATCAGCAATTTCCAGATCGAATGGCAGACTTACGAAAATAAATATGACTCCTTCAATGTGAGATTTTAGATGAATATCGACGACTTAAAAGATCGAATCAGGAGCATTCCGAATTTCCCCAAACCGGGCGTGGTGTTTCGCGATATTACCACTCTTCTCAGCGATGCGGAGGCATTTCGCAAGGTAATCGATATCTTCAGCGAACATTTCAAGGACAAGAGTATCACCAAGGTTGTCGCGATCGAATCGCGCGGATTTATCTTCGGCGGAGCCCTGGCCTACAATATGAACGCCGCCTTTGTGCCGGTACGCAAGCTTGGCAAGCTTCCGGGCGAGACGATCAAAAAAGAGTATGAGCTCGAGTATGGGGTGGACTCTCTGGAGATGCACAAGGACGCGGTTCGAGCAGGCGATAATGTTCTGGTGATCGATGATCTCCTGGCGACCGGCGGGACCCTGTCGGCTACCTGCGGACTGGTCGAGAAGCTGGGTGCCAATATCGTTGGGATCGCGGTTCTGATCGAACTCACTTTCCTGAAAGGGCAGGAGCCGTTTTCGCGCTATGATTACCTGCCTTTGATCAAGTACAGCACCGAATAATTTCGCCCGAATCCGATAGTATTCCGCGTTAAATTCGATTGACGATTTGTCTATAACAGTTTAGTTTCTGTAAATGATGCCCCCGTAGCTCAGCAGGATAGAGCATCGGTTTCCTAAACCGAGTGTCGCGCGTTCGAGTCGCGCCGGGGGTATTTTTGTTTGAGGTGATCTATGTGCGCGCGCGTTTGCCCCTGGTAGCGGGCCTGTTTCTTCGACAATATCTTCAGACGACTGATCCATAACCCCAAAAAGATGCTGGGTCCGTATATTCGTGAGGGGATGACCGTGGCTGATTTTTGAGACTATGGTCGCGGATGCCGAAAACCCCTGGCTTAAAACTATTAGACCGCCCGAAGGTTCGAGCCAGTATCACTGCGGTTTTTAAAGTACAGGCCTGAGTTCACAGTTAGATACCCACAACCCTGAAAGGGATGGGCCATCCGGGCTGATTATTTCTTCCGCGCTAAAAAAATCATCTCGCTCGGGTATTTATCGCCAAACGGTGTGAAATCGTAGTCGGCATAGATCGCCTCGATCTCATAACCGCATCGCGCCAGAAGATGCTCGGCCTCGTAGCGAAACAGATACTTTAATTTCAGGTTCTGCAGAAGTCGCTCGCTCTGGCCGGCGGGATAAGTCAAGTCATAGACCAGGTCGCTTTCCACGATCTGGCGGTTAAAATCGACCGCGCGATTATATGAGGTCCGGACCACATGGGTACCATCGGGAAGGTCGAGTTCGGCTCGAAACTCATTCATCTGGCTGTCTTTATCCATTAGAAGAAACGGCAAATACGGGTTAAAAAGGTCCAGTACCAGCAGGCCCTGGTCTCCGAGGTGATTGCGAATACATTCCAGGCAGGAGATCTGCCTGTCGCGAGTGGTCAGCGCCTGAAACGACCTGAACGGGATCGTCACCAGCCTGAACCGGCGGTCTAACTCGAAGTTGCTCATATCTCCACGGACATAATCGATGCGATCTCGAATTTCCGATAACTCGCTGTCGAGCTTACGTTTCAATTCCGAGAGCATATTCGAAGACAGGTCCAGGCCGGTAACATGATAACCATCCCGGGCGAGCGGAATCATAACCCGGCCGGTCCCGCATCCCAGCTCCAGAATCGGTCCACCCTCTTTACCGGCGACCTTACTGTAGAAATTAATATCTTCCCGGGTCCGATGGAACTCGATATGGTCATAGCTTTGGGCGAAAAAGGGATGCTGTTCGTAACCGCCTGAAAGATCACTCATCAGTCTTCTCCCGTTTCAGGTTTACCAGTGTCGCGCCCCAGGATGAGGAAGACCCGCTGTCGAGTTTGAACTCCTCGACCCGGCTGTCCCTGCGCAGTACCGCGTGGACAGTCTCTCGCAAGGCTCCGGTGCCCTTGCCGTGGATTATGCGTACCTGGTAGATCCCCCGTTCGAGGCAGGCCTCGATATAGTCGGGGACCAGTGATTTCACCTCTTTGGGCGAAAATGTGTGCAGGTCGAGAATGCCGTCGATTGGAAATTCAACTGGATCTTCGGAAAAATCGCTCATTTCGGCTCCTTAATCGTTACGTACGGATATCTCCCAAAATAAGCATTTTTTGATACTGAACAAAGTCCAATATATTTCGTCGTACTAATGATTTAAACTAAAATAAAAGCATAAAAAGGATTTGACACAAATTCTTAATGATTCTATATTTGAGACTTGAAATTTTTTGACTGCTACAAGGAGGATTACATTAGATGAATAATCGTCTAACATTATTTTTGGTGATACTGGGAGTATTGATCACGGGACAGCTTTCGGCTCAGTATTCTGGTGAAATAATGCTTACTGATTTGAATTTTCTGGGAAGTGGAGCACGTGCCCGGGCTATGGGAGGAGCTTTCATGGGTGTGTCCGACGATGCTTCCGCTTTGTCCTGGAACCCTGCCGGTTTGATGCAGGTGATGACTCCACAGGTATCGTTTGCCATGGATTACTTTGGTCCCACTGCTAAGTATGACCTGAGCTATGCAAACAATTCCAATCGCGACGCTGTCGACGAGTTGTCGGCAGACCGTTACCCGCTTTCTTTTGCATCGTTTACCTCACCGCTTCGCGTTAAGGGGCAACCCATTGTGGCATCCGTAATGTACAGCAGTGTGGCTTACGATCTCGACAACTTCATGCTCAACATAGACGGCAATCTCGAATTGGATGATACCGAACTGGACACTGCCTTCAACTACCTCGAGAACTATGATTCGAGACTGAATAAATTCCGGCTCGGTTTCGGTACCAATGTCTGGAAATACCTGAATTTTGGTGCTGCGATAGACATCTACTGGGGATCTGCACACTACGATGAACGGATGAGCTATTCTTATTCTTTTCTCGATCCTGACGAAGGTCATCCGGTAGTTATCGACTATGTTCGCGGCGTGGCCGACACAATCGACTTTTCGGGTATGAATTTTGTGGGAAGCTTCATGTGGGATGATGATAAGTACAACCTCGGCCTGGTAATTAAAACGCCGTTTTACCTGAGCCAGGAACATGTCCAGCACACCAACGATACTATCTGGGAAAATGACCTCATCCGGGTCGATCCCGGTTTGATCGATGAACTCCAGAAAGAAAAAATCAAGGTACCGCTCGGTATCGGAGTAGGCGGTTCCTATAATGTTAACGAGAACTTTTTACTGGCCGGCGATTTCGAATGGCGCAGGTATGGTTCGTCCGATATCCGTTTCCACTACGATTCGGTTCTGTCCAATGGCGAAGTGGAAGAGAACTATTTTGAATCCAGCCTGCCGACTAAAAATGCCTATGCAATCCGGATGGGCGCGGAGTATAAATTCGATTTAAGCTGGGCGACTATCCCTGTCCGGGCCGGTTTTCGATACGAGACTTTTGGATGGCTCCAGGAAGAGGATATCCGCTATGAACTCGGATCAGAAGCAACCGAAGATCAGGACTCGATCTATAACTATTACTCAGGCAGTGACCAGCTGACGGGCTACACACTTTCACTGGGTACCGGATTCGAGTGGGAACTGATCAAGCTCGGATTTGCATTCGAGTACGAAGCCCGGGACAAGGATGTAAGCGGAACGGATGCTTACGGTCCGTTTGAAGCCACCTCGGAGTATCGTGGACCGCGTTTGATAGTTAATTTTACTGGACTTTTTAAATAGTATATCGTATGATTTCAGGGCGAAACCGCAAAACCAGGTTTCGCCTTTTTGATCTTTTTAGTTCAGCTTTTGGCTGTTTTTATCGATATCGCGTGTATAGGGAGAAATAAAGCATGGCCAGATTAACCAAACGGCAGATTAAAGAAGATAAGTTCGTTACCGGACTTCTCAAGTCCCAGCAGTACTTCAATGAAAACCGCAGTAAGATATTGATCGGTGTCGGCGCTCTTCTGGTCTTGGCAATCGTGGTGGTCCTGTTCGTCAGCAATTCCCGTTCCGCCGCTGTGGAAGCCGAAAATGACTATGGCAGTGCTACGGTCTATGTGCGGGAATTTTTCGATAGTTTTGAGCGCGATATGAATCAGGATGGTATTCCCGACGGCGATATCGACAGCTCGATGGTGCTCTTGACTAATGCCAAACTCGAATTCGAGAGGTTGGTCAAGCAACATGGTGGAACCAAACCGGCCGCTTTCGCGACTTTCTACCTCGGTTCGATCGCGTTTAAACTGGGTGAGTATGGCGATGCCGAGGAGCACTGGAACCGTTTTTTGAAAAAATATGAAATCAATCCCCAGTTCGAGGCGGCCGCAAAAATGGGTATTGCCTCCTGTCGCGAATCACTTCGTGATTTCGAAAATGCAGGGGAGATGTATTTGAAAACAGCTGAGGAGTATCCCGATTCTCCGCAGAGATCGGAAATGCTTTACAAGGCGTCGATAAATTTCGCTAAAGCGGGGCTTGCGGAACAGGCCAAAAAGGCCTATGACCTGCTTGCGGAACTGCCGCAGTCCGGGGGGAATCTGCGTAAGGCGGAACAGTTCCTGTACGAGAAAAAAGTTTTAGACCCATATTCCTTCGATAACAATTAATATGAGTGACAAGGCAGGTTGCCTGAAGGTCGTCTTTTTATGGCACATGCATCAGCCATATTACAAGGACTACCATTCAGGTGAGTATCAACTGCCCTGGGTACGTCTCCACGGGCTCAAAGATTACCTCGACATGGCCGCCATCCTGGATGATTTTCCGGGTATCAAACAGACATTCAACTACGTACCTTCGCTTATCAGGCAGGTTCAGGATTACACCGAAAATGGTGCTGTCGATTCGCACCTGAGGCTCTCCCGCAAGAAAGTCGATGAGCTCAGTGAAGCTGACAAACTGGAGATCCTCAAGACATTTTTCTCGGCTAATTATGCCACCATGATTCAGCCTTTTCCGGAGTATGACCGGTTGTATAAAATCATGCAGGCCTATAAATCTGACCTTTCCCAGGCTGTCAATAAACTGACAGAGCAGGAGTATTTTGACCTGACGGTACTTTCGAATCTGGCCTGGATCGATCCCTCCTTTCGCCATGAGCAAAAGATCAAGGACCTTTACAGTAAGAAAAAGAATTACACCTATGAAGAACGCGACAAACTGCTCGAGTTTCAGCTCGAAATCCTGCGCCGGATAATCCCCAAACATAAAGAGATCCAGGACCGCGGGCAGATCGAGGTCTCATTTTCACCCTACTATCATCCGATTCTTCCGCTTTTGATCGATACGGACCTGGCCAAAGAATCGATGCCCCGCGTCCAGCTCCCGAAGCACCGTTTTACTCATCCGGAGGATGCCCGGGCGCAGATCTCAAAATCCAAAGAAATGTACAGTCAGCTTTTCGACCGGCAATTGCGCGGGATGTGGCCTTCAGAGGGAAGTGTGGCGGAAAAACTTTTGCCGATTATGGCAGAGAACGATATTCGCTGGATTGCCACCGACGAGGAGATCTTCTATAATTCGCTCAAACATTCTCAGCTCAGTGAAGAATCACAGCATCTCAGTCCCAATTTCCATAGACCTTACAAGCTCTCCCGCAACTTCGGTGAGGTCGGCATAATCTTCAGGGATCACAGGCTCTCGGATCGGATAGGCTTTGTCTACTCCACCTGGGATGCCGACAAAGCGGCGATAGATCTTGTCAACCACCTGGCCTCGATTCGGACACTGATGCAACCCTCCGAGATTTCCGAGCATGTCATCCCGATTATCCTTGATGGTGAAAATGCCTGGGAGTATTATAAAAACGACGGGCAGGATTTTTTGCATTGCCTCTATAAACTGCTCTCAACCGACCAGCGCTTTCAGACTGTGACCGTTTCCGAACTGTTTGATGAAGTTGAAAAACCTCGGAATATCCCTTACCTGTTTGCCGGCTCATGGATCGGCCACAATTTTAAGATCTGGATCGGCCATGAGGAGGATAATCGCGCCTGGGATCTGCTCTCCATGACCCGCAACGCGCTGGTTGATTTCAGCGAGAGGAATCCCGATTTCGATCCGGACAAGCTGGCTGAAGCATGGGAGGAGATATATATTGCAGAAGGCTCTGACTGGTGCTGGTGGTACGGCGATGAGCATTCTTCCAACGAGGACGATTTATTTGACCAGATATTCCGCAGTCACCTTATGGCAGTTTACTCGATAATCGATGAGGATCCGCCGCGCGAGCTTCTGCAACCGATCAGGAGTCGTGAGGGAGAGGCTTCGATAATTCAGCCCTCGAATTTCTTCTCCGCTAAAATCGACGGGGAGGTGACACATTTTTACGAATGGTACGATGCCGGCTCATTCAACTGCCGCAAGGCTTCCTCGACCATGCATCGGGTCTCGAACATCGTCGAGGAGATATTTTTCGGCTTCGATAATGATAACCTGTACTATCGTCTCGACCTGATTATGCCGGCCTCTGACGAAGCGTTGGAGGATTATGAGTTCGAACTGGAAATTCATACAATAAACTCTTATCGCCTCAGGCTGAGCCAGGATAAGATCGAATTCGCCATTCGCCAGGCGGATAAAGATAAGTATACCCCGCTCGAGTTCGGGGGGCAGGTGTTTTTTAAAAATATTGTTGAACTTTCGATTCCCAGGACGCAAATTGAGTTCGATAAGGATTTTGAAGTCAATCTGCGTGTGCGGGTATCCAAGGATAATCAGGCTGTCGAAACCTGGCCCGCCATGAATCTGATCAAATACCAGGCCCCCACTGAAGATAAATCGATCTTCTGGCAGGTCTGATAGCAAAACAGGGAAGTTATGGCTTATACTCCCGAGGAAATCGAAGAAGGTAAATCAGCGGCAATTTTGGCCTATATCCCGTTTCTATGCCTGATTCCGCTGGTGAAATGGCGCGAAAACCGCTTTGCCTACGATCATGCCCGGCAGGGAACGGCACTCTTTTTAATCGAACTCGTAGCCGCTGTCCTGCTGATCCCCGGATTAGCATTACTTTTAGTGAAGCTGGTTCTGACGGCGGCTATCATCGTCGCAATCATCGGACTGATCTATGTCATGCAGGGGCAGTCCTTTAAAATCCCCTATATCGGTGAATGGGCCGATCGCTTGATCGGAAAAGATAGTGACGATTATCATCAGGAAAACCTGTTCTGATCGTTTTAGATAATCGACCTCGATAAAAACTATATCATGATTCAGGGAGCATGTAGATATGCGTGAGAAAATTAGTGTTGGGATTTTATCGTTTTTAATGATTATGGTCTTCTCTTGCGCTACTACCGGTCCGGGAGGTGAAAAAGATCTGATCCTGATTCCGGCTTCACAGGAAGTAGCCATGGGCAAGCAGTTCCATGAGCAGATCATAACCGAAATGAAGGTCTATGATAACCCTGAATGGCAGGATTATTTTAATGAAATCGGTCAATCAATTGTGGTCGTTTCAGACCGCAAAGATATCGAATACCACTTCACTGTTGTAGAGTCTGAGGATATCAATGCCTTCGCCACCCCCGGTGGCTATATCTACATCTTCACCGGCCTTCTGGAAATTATCGACAATGAAGCCCAGCTGGCGGCTGTGACCTCGCATGAGATCTCCCATATTGTCGCACGGCACAGCGTTCAGCAGATGCAGTCTGTTCTGGGATTGAGTATTCTCAAGGAACTGGTTCTTGGTGACACCGATTCAAAAACATTTGAAACCATCTACCAGGTCGCACTTGCTGTCGGTATGTCCGGCTATTCGCGTGAACATGAGCGCGAAGCGGATAACTATGGTGTCATCTACATGGTCAATGCCGGCTATAATCCAGAGGGGGCGTTGGGCCTGTTTGGAAGCCTCCGGGAAGCTCATGGCAGGGCAGGGGATCGGTCGTTTTTCGAGAACCTGTTTGCATCCCATCCGGAAACACAGGAACGAATTAATAATGTTTCACAACAGATCGAAAGCTATGATTCAGAAATTCTCAGTCGTTCCAAGAATGAACAAAAATATATCCGCATGAAAGCATTACTTCCCTGATTGCAGCTTGTCTGGTAAAAAGTGGTCTTTTTCCAGACGTTTGCAGAAATCAATAGCGTACAACTGTTTGATTTGTGTACTGCATCGTTTAAATCTGGAAATACTGTTTCAACGCAAGTTTTTTATCGTTTCAGGTTAAAATAACTGCGAACCTGCCGAAGAAAAAAAATAAAAAGCTAACAATTTTTATATTGACTGTATTCGTTTAATACAATATCTGGTATATGTACACGTTAGATACTACACTATGTAGTATGAAGGGTCTATGTTACTGATTTTGAGAAGGAGTATCGATCTGTAGCTATCGGTTGAAAACCTGAACATGGTTTCAACTTGAAGCGGGTCTGGAAGTTAACTATATATCGGGGGACAAATCCAATAATTTGTTCAAATACTGCCACCCGAGATCGTACCCTTCATAGCTTAGTCGAGAGAAAAGTTAAAGCAGAATAGTCAGCACCTATTACTGCAATCTATTCATATACAAAGAGATAGCCTTCGTGTGAGGGTAGTGTTTCAGGGGAGGAAACACCTTTTATGATCAGGTTTGAAGGATGGCACCTCCATTGCAATAAGGTAGTCCTGTAGGGAATTAGGCTTATTGCAAGTGGGGTGTGAATGAAGGCAGGACGCAGATTTAAGCAGGTTTCGATTCTATCATTAATAATGCTGATAGCCGTTAGTTCGGTCGCTTGGGCTGGAAATGGTACCGGTAACGGTACCTCCAGCGCTGAACTTCTCGATATCGGTATCGGGTGCCGTGCGATGGCGCTCGGAGGGGCATTTACCGCTTTTTCAAATAACGCCTCCGGAGTTTTCTGGAATCCTTCGGGGCTGGCGAACCGCAGCAATACCGAGTTGACCCTGGGTTATTCTAACTGGTATCAGGATCTGAGCCTGAATTATATCGCACTGGCAGCTCCGGTCAGCCGTCGTGTGAGTTTCGCGATCGGCGTTATCTATCTGAATTATGGTGATTTCAATGCCTATTCAGTCGATGATCAGCCGATTGGCAGTTTTAGCGGCCATAACGTCGTCGGGCAGGTTTCGATGGCTGTCGGGGTAACTGATAAGCTCTCGTTAGGTCTGACCGGGAAATGGGTTTCGGAGAAAATCGAGGAAGCGACAGCTTCCGGCTATGCCCTGGATGCCGGCCTGCGCTACGACAGCGGTCCGTTCGCTCTCGGAGTGACTGCCCGCAACCTCGGCCAGGGACTCGAATATGAGGGCGAGGTCTCGCCATTTCCGACATCATATAATGCCGGGATCGGGTTCCGTCTTTTCAATCGCGGAGTTAACCTGACCTCTGAAGTCGTCTATCCTGAAAATGGCGATATCAGCTTCCACCAGGGAGTAGAACTTCTCTACCAAAACACTATTGCCCTCCGTTCCGGGTACTCACACTCGATGACCGATGAAAGCCAGGCGGAGCGCAATGGCCTGGTGATGGGTTTCGGTCTCAAGGTCTTGACCGGTTCCCTCGATTATTCCTACGAACCCGGAAAGGATCTCGGTGCGGTCCATCGAATTGAGTTCTCAATGAGCTTTGGCGATTAACACTGGGTTAATCGCCATAACCCTTTAATCCGCCCAATAATACATAAAATTTATGCACATGAATGCGGTTGCACCGCAGTTTGTGTGCATATTTTTGCATTTTTGAATCGAAACACGACCACTGAAAAATTAAATTATTCCTCGCAGAACAAAAAACATTCCTAAAATGTCCTATCTTGACATCTCTCTCGCTGATAAGTAAGTCCTTTTAGTGTAAGAATGACAACGTATTAGAAATAGTTGATTTTGTCGAAACATATACAGGATAAATATTGTTCTGTATGTGTTCTATTAAACAATAAAAATGGCAAATCATTTGCTGTTTTAATGGGAAACAACGCAATGTCAGGAGTGCTAATTCCAAGGGTAGCTTATGCAAGTAAAGAACCTCTCGAAAGACCGACCGCTGAAAAGGAATGACAGCTTAAGTCATGAGCGCAGACTGACTGTATCTATCGGAGGAACAGGAGCCATTTCGTTTGGTGATTCTCTCCGATATTTGATCAACAGGATCAAGCTGGATTTATCCCGTCGCCATCGTAATACCAGCGCCGCTCTCGATTATTTTCTGATCGATAAACTTTTCAGTAATATTCTTCTGATGGCTTTTTTTGCGAAATCGATTGCCCTTCCGCAGGGCTTTAGCCTTAATTTGCCGGTTTCGAAGTACTGGCGCAATTTCTGTTACTCGATCAAAGTTTCAGTTGATTTTCTGGGTGCTTTGGTTGGCCTGATTCTACTCATACCATTGTTTTTAATCGTTGCGATTTTGATTAAGCTGGATTCGCCCGGACCGGTCTTTTACACCCAGTTGCGGGTGGGCCGGAACCGTCGCCGTAACGATCGCCGTCAGGCTGACTGCCGGGTCTCGGTCGATCGCCGAAATCGTGACCGCAGAAGAGAGAATGCTCATGGTAAGCCGTTCGACGTAATCAAGTTCCGGACCATGGTCGACAAGGCAGAGAAAAAATGCGGTCCGATCTGGGCCACCAAGAATGACCCACGGATTACCCGTGTGGGCGCGTTTTTACGCAAGACCCGTGTGGACGAGTTTCCTCAGCTTATCAATGTGCTCAAAGGTGATATGAGTCTGATCGGTCCACGCCCGGAGAGGCCGGTTTTCGTCAGTGAGCTCTCTACGAAAGTCGATCGTTATACCGAGCGCCTGCAGGTCAAACCGGGAATTACCGGGCTGGCACAGGTTGAAAACGGTTACGATTCTTCTATTGATTCTGTCAAAAACAAAGTCGCCCTCGACCTGAGTTATATCAATCGCTGGTCGTTGTGGCAGGACTTTAAAATTATATTGAAAACTATTTCAGTTGTAATAACTGGAAAAGGAGCCTTCTAACCTTTTGGTGCTGACTGGAAGCCGGAGCATTCCCCATGCTCCGGCTTTCTTTTTTTTCGGTTTTGGGGTAAAACAGAGAATTAATATCATAATTTTTGTTGCCAAGCGCTTCAGCATGGCCTATATTTTTCCGAACTTTAAGGTTAACAAGGAGGTTGGGGGATATATGCGCTTATGGATATCAGCCCTGCTGCTGCTAACGATCATTTCGCCGATCTACGCTCAATCCGAAGTCTCCCTGGAGGTAACGTCTGACCCGCCGGGTACGACTGTGCATCTGGAGGGGGAGTACAAGCTGACCGGGGTGACGCCCACGGTGTTCACTCAACCGCTTTCCGGCACATACTTATTGACTGCCGAGAGACCGGGCTACGAGACCTATAAAACCAAGCTGTACCTGACCGGTGGTTCGCCCTTAGCGGTCAATGTCGAGCTGTCGCCCAAGAGTCGTTTCAAGGCTTTTATGAGGTCGATGGTCCTTCCCGGATGGGGTCAGTACTATGCCGGCGAGAAGAGTCGCGGTGCCATGTTTGGTGTTGCCACCCTGGCTTCCGGTATAGGTTTGATAATTGCAGAGAGAGAGTTTCAGGACAAAAAGGATGCTTATGACGATGTTTATGAGCTCTTTCAGGAGGAGCGTTCGATAGAGATCAAGCGCCTTCTGGAGAATGCCGTTGACCGTGCTCGTGAGGAAGCTTACGATGCCGAGAAAACGCGCAATATCGTGCTCGGGATAGGTGCCGCGGTGTGGGCTTACAATCTCATTGATGTGCTCTTTTTCTTCCCGGATAAGCGCTATGAATCCTATGTGCCCAGGGTTTCATTTGACACCAACGAAGATTTTTCACGCCTGGATTTATCCCTGAACTTTAGTTTCTGAGGTGGATGAGATATGAAAAAGATTATATATATTCTGGTTCTGGTAACATTCTGTCTTGTTTGGGGATGTGAGAAAGAGATTCCGTCGTCGTTCAGCCTCGATGACCTTCCCGATACTCCCCAGTCTCCGACCGACATAAAAATAGTTGTTTCGGAAGATAAACTGGCCCTGAGCTGGGCTTATGAAAACAGTTCCGAGGTCAAGAAGTATTTGATCTACCGCGCTCATAATGTTGCGGACAGCCTTGAAATTTACGATTCGACTACTGCTACCGAATATATCGACCGCAGGGTTCAGCCCAACGTGCGTTACTTTTACGAGATTTCGGTTGTTTCCAATCATGATATCGAAGGCCGGAGAACTCCGACGGTTTCTGCGGTTCCGGGCATATACTCGTTCTTGATAAACAATGACAACGAATACACTGCCAGCCGTCCGGTGACGTTGAATTCCAGTGCTCCGAGCGGAACGAGTTATATTCTGCTTTCGCACTCATCAGATTTTGCGGGGGCTTTCTGGCGCGAATACTCCAATACCATTGGCTGGGATTTATCCGTAGGCGACGGCGTCAAATGGATTTATGCTAAGTTTCGTGACGGCGAAGGTCATATAACCGATTCAGTCTATTCCGATTCGATTATACTTGATACCAAAGCCGAGATCGATTCCGTTTATATTACTCCTTCGCAAACTGACTTTGAGGCGGACGACATGCTCCATTTCGTGATCATGACCTCCGAAGCGGGGGGAGAGGCCGAGGTGAATATCACTGAAATCGGGAGTCTCAAGCTGTTCGATAACGGTTCGAACGGCGATGCGGTAGCGCTGGATGGTATCTATGAACTCAATTACACGATTCCGCCTTTGACCGAGGTCAATGATGCTACCGTGACAGCCAGTTTTACTGACCGGGCCGGCAACAGAGCTCCGCAGAAAAAGCTTCCGTTTATCATTACGATCGCCAATCCGCCCCAGACTCCAGAATTGACCGCCATAGGGTCGGGGGAAGATCAGATTGAACTGAGCTGGTTCATCCCGTATTTGAATGATTTTGACCAGTATCGCCTCTATCGCAGTGAGACTTCAGCAGTTGATGAAAACTCACATCTGGTGACTTCTATTACTGTGCAGAACAATACAACTTATACAGACACCGATTTAGAGCCTGGTACGACATACTATTACCGGGTTTACATCTACGATCGTTCCGGGCTGTCATCGGCCAGCAACACAGTCAGCCGTAAGACCGAAGACAACGAGGTCCCCGAGGCTGTGACGGTAGCTATCGAGGAAGTCGATTCGACTAATTTCCGTCTCAGCTGGACTCGTAACGACGATGACGATTTTGCGTCATACAGGATCTATCGCGATACTGAGAGCGGTGTCACGGATGAACCGTCCAAACTCCTGGCAATCGAAAATTCGCAATCGAGTACCACTTACAGCGACCAGGGAATCACCGTGGGGCAGACTTATTATTACAGGGTTTACGTTTTCGACAGGCATGGCGCTTCGATTGGCTCCAATGAAGTCTATGCTCCTAAATAAGCGGGGAGGATATTGTTATGTCCGCTCTTCTCAAATTAAATAATTTTATAGCCGCATTCATAGATGCGTTGCGGTCGATGTTTTATATCCGGATCTGGGCGCCGTTTTTTATTTTTATGCTTATTTCCCTGGCGGTTGCGTTTATGCTGTTGAACCCGTTTTCGGGTTTCTGGTCAGGCCTGGCAATCGCCATAGGCAAGACCAAGCTGTTCTCCGGAGGTCCCGGTTTTGTGCATTACCCGCAACACATGATTATGGTTCCGGGAGTTTATGGAAAGGTCAGTATCATCGTTTCGATCCTGTTTGATTCGATTTTAACTGCCACCGGCTTTATTATGTTCGCGAGGTTCTTTGCCGGCGAGCAGGTACGCTTTTTCGAGTCTCTCAAAGATGCTTTCCGCAAGTACCTGTGGCTGGTCCTGGCAAGTATTTTGGTCTATGCGGTCTTGTACCTGGTCTCACGCTATTTGCCGGAGGTCTTCAGGGATTTCCTGGTCGGGAGCCCTCGTCGCCAGATCGCATTCGATTTCGCGTTCAAGGTCTTCATGTTTTTCGTATTATCACCGTTCGTGTACATTCAGCCCTACCTGGTTATCGACGATGAAAACCTGCTGGTTGCCGTCGGTAAATCGATCAAGATGTGGTTTCGGAATTTCTTCAGTACTTTCTTTGCGATCTTTCTGACCCAGCTATTACTGCTTCCGTTTGCGGTCGGTATGGACTTCAGTTTCCGCCTGGCCAGTTCATATAGTCCCGAGCTGATCAACTGGCTGTTGTATGGTCATGTCGTCTTGTTCATGTTCGCTTCGTTTGTTTTGACGGCCATGCTGACGCGGTTCTTTGTCGAATATCACGAGTGATCCTATGCAATTCTGGGAAGAGATTTTCCTGATCGGTTCGTCTCTTTTAATTGTACTGTTTGCTATTGGCGCGCAATTTGGCAAGGGAGGACGAGCCGGCAGGCTTATATTTTTGCTGAGTGCGATTGCCCTGGGATGGTTTTTTTTTCGATTCCAGTCAGTCTGGCCCGCACGTGTTTACGAATACTTTCTTTTTCCGCATGATCTCAACCTGGCGCTTTCCGCGATTCCCCTTTTGTGGCTGGCGTTCTCGCTGGTGTTTGCCCGTGAGGATTACATGGCCTCAATATCACGTTACCGTATCGGTCTGACCCTGGCATTTTTAACTGCCTTGTTTTTCGCGGTGATGAGCCTGAAGTATCACTTTTTTGTTCTTGAGAGACATGACGATGGTGGAGTGCATATCTTCCTCTCACGCCTGGGTCAGTATTTCCTCCTGTACCTGATAGTGATTTCCGCCATGACCATGATCAATTTCGAGAGCACTTACAGGGCAGGTCTGGGGATATATCGCCGTAAACTTCAGGGCGCCGTCTTGTCACAGGCGTTTCTGCTGGTGATAACATTGATCTCATGCAGCCTGGTGCTGTTGGGTGGTGAGATCAATCGCCAGTATATTGCGGTTTTCTCGCTTATGACCGCTCTCAGCTTTGGTCTGATTATGGTCTATTTTTTGCGCTATGAACCCCAGCAGTCGGGTGTGTTCGTGCGCACGCAGGCCGCTTACTCATCGATAGGTATCATAGTAATCGGGTTTTACCTTGTGCTGGCCGGCGCAGTCGGCAAGATCATCCAGTTGATCGGTGGCGATGTGCGCCTGTTCGTAAGTGTGCTGGCGGCTATGCTGGTCTTCTTCGCGCTGTTGGCATTGCTTTTGTCGCGTTCAATTAAGGAGCGAATCAAGACCGCGGTCGACCGCACCTTTCATTCCGGACAACTCGATTTCGAGGAAGACCTGGCCAGCTTCTCTGAGGATATCGCCACCATCTTCGACCCGGAGGAGCTGACTGAAAAAATACTGACGCTTCTGCGTGACCGGATCGGGATAGGCAAGCTGTACCTGTTCTATACCGACACCAACCAGAACGCGCTGGTGATGATATCTCCGCGCCATGACGACACTTTTGAAGACTTCACGATACCAGTCAACGGTTATTTCGCCGACTGGATTTACCGTCACGGTGAGGCCATAATCACCGAGGAGCTCAAGCGCAGAATTGCAGGTGAGAACCGTCATCTGCGCGAACTGGAAGTTATCGAAAAAAGGGATATCTCAATCGCCCTGCCCCTGATCGCCAAACGGAGGCTTGTGGGATTGATGTTTCTCGGTCCCAAGGCTTCAAGCCAGCCATTTCAGCATCAGGAGATTCAGTTCATTTCCTCGATCGGACACCAGTTCGCGCTGGCATTGTTTTCGGCCCGCCTGTCCGAGGAGCTGATGGCCGCGCGCCAGATAGAATCATTTCACAAGTTTACTGCCTTCGTTCTTCATGATCTCAAAAATTCGGTTTCGATGCTGTCGATGTTGTTGCAGAATTACGAAGCCAATATGGAAAATCCCGAGTTTCAGAAATCAGCCATGACAACTATCCATGGGGCGGTCAACCGGATGCAGAGAGTGATTGAAAAACTGCAGACGGGGGACAAAGAAGAGCGCTTCAGTTTTTGTGATTGCAATTTATCAAAGATTATATTAAGCTTGGAAAAACGCCTTGAACTGGCCGATCTTGATAATGTGGAGTACGAACGTTCGCTCGATATGGACAAGCCTGTGAATTGCGACCCCGATAAATTTGAAGAAGTTGTTCGCAACCTCGTATTGAATGCGCTGGAGGCCATGAAAAACGGTGGTAAACTAAGCCTTCGAACTTTCGAACAGGATAATCGTGCGGTCCTGGAGGTCAGTGATACGGGTGAGGGGATGAGCCCGGAATTCGTTTCCAAGAAATTGTTCAAACCATTTTCTACCACCAAGAAAAAAGGTCTCGGTATCGGGCTGTTTCAATCGCGTGAATGGATTGAGAAAATGAACGGCAAGATCGTGGTAAAATCGAATCCCGGACAGGGAACGACATTCAGCCTGCTTCTGCCACTGGAAAATAAAAATGGATAAAGACAAAGCCAAAATATTAATAGTCGATGATGAAGAGGGTATTAGGACGCAGATTCAGTGGTCGTTTGCCAGTGATTACGATATCTGCCAGGCGGCCAGCTACGATGAGGCCCTGAAACTGGCTAAAATCGAGAAGCCGGATCTGGTCACCCTCGATATTGCCCTGACCGACCTGACTGACGATCTCTCGGGGCTGAAACTGTTGCGGAAGTTTTTGGCGATCGATCCCTACATGAAGATCATCATGGTCACCGGCAACGAGGAAAAAGAAGCCGCTTTAGAATCGGTCCGGCTGGGAGCCTACGATTACTACCAGAAACCGATTGAATTGGAAGAACTCAAGTTAATCGTCTCACGCGCTCTCAATATGCGTCATCTCGAGCTCGAGAATCTGGCGATGTCCAAAAAGCTCGAGAAGAAACAAAAGTATCATGAGATAATCGGATCCTCACAGCGGATGCTGGAGGTGTTCAAGCTGATCGAGGCTGTCTCTAAATCCGATTACGCTGTCCTGGTCACAGGGGAGTCAGGCACAGGAAAAGAATTGACGGCATTGGCAATTCATCAGAATTCCAACCGCAAAGACAAGCCCTTTATAGCCATCAATTGCGGCGCGATACCCGAAAACCTGCTCGAATCGGAACTGTTCGGCCATGAAAAAGGCGCGTTCACCGATGCGGTAGCTATGAAAAAAGGCAAGTTCGAGTACGCTCATGAGGGCACATTATTTTTAGATGAGATCGGTGATCTTTCGCTTCCGCTCCAGGTGAAGTTGCTCAGGTTCCTGCAGGACAAGAAGATAGAGCGTGTCGGCGGCAAGCAGATGATCGACCTCGATGTGCGCGTGGTGGCGGCCACCAATGCTGACTTGAAAGAAAAAGTCAACAGCCGGCAGTTTCGCGAAGACCTTTTCTACCGGCTCAGCGTCATTACGATCGAGATGCCTGCTCTGCGCGAGCGGGGTGACGATGTGGTCCTTTTGGCCAATGTCTTTTTAAAACGGTACGCCGAGGAAAACCAGAAAGCGGGGCTGACGTTTACGCCCCAGACGATTGCCCGTATCAAGGATTACCATTGGCCCGGCAACGTGCGCGAGCTCGAAAACAAGCTCAAGCGCGCGGTTTTGCTGGCGTCTGACAAAAAGATCAAGCCGGAGGATCTCGGTTTTGAGACCGATGAGAAGGAAGACCTGCGAAGCCTCCAGGAAGTCCGTGAGGAAGCTGAACGAGAGCATCTTCTCAAGGGGCTTTTGCGTGCCAACTGGAATATATCACGGGCCTCGAACCTGCTGGGAACCTCGCGTACGACCCTGTATGACCTGATGGATAAATACAAGATCAAGAAATCCTGAACCCCTTAATCCAGCTTTTGTTTAAATCATGGTTGTAATCCCCCTATCTTTCGTTAAAACCGCATAAAATCATGCATTTCATAGGTATTTTACCAAATTGAAGTAATCAAAATCCTGATTCTGCCGATTACTTTCAATAGGAGAAAATACCTGTATGAAAAACATACTGTTAGTTGATGACGATCCCACAGTTTCTGAGACACTACTGGGGCTGTTTGACCAATCAGAGTACAATTTTCATCATCTCGAGGATGGTGACAGGGCGCTTAATTTCATAGAGAACAACAACCCTGACCTGGTACTTCTGGATGTCAACCTGCCCTCGATCTCGGGACTGGATATTCTCAAGGAGATCAAAAAGCGCGACTCCAATTTGCCGGTTATTATAATATCCGGATATGTATCAACGGAGAACGCGATCCAGGCCATGAAAGAAGGGGCCTATGAGTATATCACCAAGCCGTTTCAGATTGAACGGCTGATGCTTACTATAAACAAGGCTATGGGTGATCAGCTGACCGGCGAGCCAGAAATCCAGTCGGCGGAACAGCCTTTGATTCACAGCAGTGAGTATGAGATCGTCGGGAAATCTCCTGAAATCGTCGAAATCGCCAAGATGATCGGCCAGGTGGCCCGTTCCGATGCCGCAGTATTGATTTTTGGTGAATCCGGTACCGGCAAAGAGCTGGTGGCGCGGGCCATTCATCGCAATTCCCATCGTTGTGAAAACCCATTTCTGTCGGTTAACTGTGCCGCTCTTCCGGAATCGCTTCTGGAATCGGAACTGTTCGGTCATGAAAAAGGCTCGTTCACCGGAGCCCATTCGCGTAAACTTGGGAAATTCGAGCTGGCCAACAACGGCACTCTGTTTTTGGATGAGGTCGGCGATATGCTCCCATCCACGCAGTCCAAGCTTTTGCGCGCGCTCCAGGAACAGGAATTCGAGCGGGTCGGTGGCGAACAGCCGGTACAGGTCAATGTGCGCGTGCTGGCCGCTACAAACCGTTCCCTGGTGAGCGCCATGAAAGAAGGCAAGTTCCGGGTCGACCTGTTCTACCGCCTCAAGGTCGTCTCGATTTTTATACCGCCATTGCGCGAACGGCGATCGGATATAATTCTTTTGGCCGAACATTTCATGAACCAGTACAGCCATCTCGCCAGCAAAACTCCAAAGACTCTATCGACCGAGGCGGAGGAGATGCTCTCCAAGTATCACTGGCCTGGCAATGTACGCGAGCTGGAAAACAATATCCACACCGCCGTGGTGATGAGCAAAAATGACACCCTTCAGCCGGAGGATTTCCCGATCTTCGCTGAAAACGGCGAAAGTGTGCAGGTCGACTTCGAGGAGATCAAAGACGATTACGCGCGTATGTTCAACGATGTGCTGGAGCCGATGATGGACAAGATTTTGAATGTCTCATCCGGCCAGGTCTATTACCACCTGCAATCCGCGCTTGAAAAAGTGATGATCTCCAAAACTTTGCATTATGTCAAATCCAACCAGGTCAAAGCCTCGGAAATACTGGGTATCTCCCGCAATACCCTGCGTGATCGTATGCAAAAGTACGATCTGTTTTAGTTTATTATTGCCCTCTTCCCGATCAGCATTTATCCTTAGCCCATGCTCTATGACTACTCATCCGTTTACAGCGGGCTGAACAGGACTGTCGATTACATCCGCTCCCTGCTGAGTACAATGCCCACCGAAAAACTATTTAGCGGAGCTGTGGATTCTCATGAGACTCTCGAGATTGAAGATGACCTGGAAGCCCTCGATTTCATCCCTGCGCAAGCCGGTGATAAGCATCACCTGCGATGCGCGGCCATTGACGGCGGGCAGGGGAGAATAGCTTCCAACAGCCTGTTTACCTGCGCGGTTTACCGGGCCGGCCTGGTTGTATTCGACGGACGCCGGCGGGTCGCTGAATCGATCGGCAACCTGCACCTGGCCAACCTGAATTCCGCCACTTACCGCGATCTCTACGCAAAGCAGTATCGTGATCTGTACAATTCTTATCCGGCTGAATTTCCCGCTTTTTCCGAAAGCTTAAATGAGCTTCGTCACCTGCGGGAAAATGCCATGATCGCTGACGCGGTCGCTACGCTCGAGACGGGCGATATGCTTCTTTTGGATGGTTCTTTCCGGGCCGGCAGTGACGATGAACATCGCTTTCTGAAAGCTGTTGCCGGCCAGGCGCGTGCAAAAAATATCGATATTGTCGCCGTGAGTAAAGCCTCCGCGTTGATCTGGCAGGGAGGCGCCAGCCTGGTGGGTGTGATCAAAAAACTTGGAAACGAAAGATGTAAAAACAGCAACTGGTACGTTAAAATCGGAAGCGATTATCCTGACCAGCCAGACAGGCGGTTGAAGGATATCTATGTTGCCCGGATGAGTCCCTATTCCAGCCAGGCATATAGAATTGATATTTATATTAATAATAGCAGGTCTGCCGACGAACTATTTGAAGCGCTCGGCTTTCTTTCATCAGACCCGTTTTTCTCAGGCTACCCATACCCGTTGGCGGCGGTTCACCAGGCTGTGAGGCTGTCCGAGGAAGAACTTCTGGGACTGAGGATCAGGTTGAAGCAGGTTGCGGTCGAGGCCGGAGTTTCCGATGATGAATGGTCGCTTTTATTCGAGGACTACCACGACACATTGAACTATGACCTGCAAACTTCGAAATATATACCGGGTTGATATGACAGACAGGAATGAATCCAGGCAGATCGGCCGGATAACCGGCAAAAAAGTAGGCGAACTCTATTTCAGGGTGCCCTATGATTACCGTGTTTGTATCGGCGACCTGGCCCTGGCCGAGGATGAGCATGATTCTAAGATTCGCTATTACCTTCGTGTGGTGGATATTTCCTACGGTGCTGAGGGTGCCGATACCGGCTGGTTTGAACGGACCGCCGGTAACCTGATGCTGGCTGATATGGCGGGGCGGGAGGAGACATTGTTTGAAAAAGAACGGCGTCTTTACAAGATTGCACGATGCAGTCTTTTGGGATATCTCCTTTCAGATAAATTCTATAAACCCAAGACCATGCCGGATCATTTCGCGCGTGTTCGAGTACCACTGCAGGATGATTTCCGGTTTCTGCAGAGCGGTCATGGCGACCTTGAATTTGCACGACTGCGTTCGGGCGAGGATATCCTCGATCTTCCGATGGGTATTCCCGGGTCTACCGTATCATCTCATATCGGGCTGTTCGCGACTACCGGCATGGGAAAGAGCAACCTGATGAAACGATTTGCCGGGGCCATCCTCGCGAGCGGGAATATCGGTCTGTTGATTTTCGATCCTCACGGTGAATATTATGACGGCGGGGGAGAGGATGAAAGCCGGGGATTGATTCATCATCCTGACGCCCGTGAGAACTTGAAGATCTTTTCATCGCGCAAACGTGACGGCGATATCTCCTACGATGTTCTGAAGATCTCCGCCTATGAGATAATACCGTCGGATCTGAGCCATATCTATGAATTCTCAGAGGCACAGGAAGAAGCTTTGTACGCGCTCTACTTCCGCTTCAAAGACAAATGGCTGGTAAAACTGGGCGAGGAGGAGATTGCCGATCTGGCGACGCAGATAACGACCCATGGCGGGTTCGCGGAATCGACTTTGGGAGTGCTCAAGAGACGCGCTGAATATCTATTGAAGCAGAAGTTTATTCATACCGACTGTAAAGTCTCGACTTCTGAAAATATCATCAAGAAACTCCGCTTTGGGAAAGTTGTGCTGGTTGATTCATCGAGTTTGACCTCCCGCGATGAACTGCTGGTAAGTTCGGTGATCTGCAGGAACCTGTTCGGCGAGTACCGCGATCTCTACGCCCATCCGGACAGATTCGGGAAAACTCCACGTGTGCTGGTGGTTTTGGAGGAGGCCCAGCGCGTGTTGCGTAAAAGCGGAGGCAAGACGAATATCTTTGCCCGCATGGCGCGTGAGGGGCGCAAGTTCAAGCTCGGCATCTGCGCTATCACCCAGCAACCCAAGCTGATCGATGAGGAGCTTCTTTCGCAGTTCAACACTTTCTTTATCCTGGGGCTGGCCGATGAAAGCGATCGGCAGATCATCAGGTCATCATCCAAACAGGACATCTCCGATCTCAGCACGGAAATCCAGATGCTGGCGCCGGGGGAGGCTTTGATCACTTCGCCAGTCGTGCCGTTCGCCCTGCCGGTCAAGATCGACCTGTACGAAGACTACCTGACAAATGCAACTGAGAGAACGGAAAAATCATTGAAATCCGAAACAAAAATCGATACAGATTTTTTTGATTAAGCTATGTCAGTAAGAATCGCCCATATAGCCGACACCCACCTTGGGGCGGGAGGTTTCGGAAACAAGCTCTCGGAATCCGGGATCAACCGTCGTGAGGAGGATGTCTGCAACGCTTTCTCCTACTGCATCGACCGGATTTTAGAGATGAAACCAGACCTGGTAATTCATGCCGGCGACCTGTTTCATACGGTACGTCCTTCCAACCGTATCATAAATTTCGCCATCAGGGAGATTCTCAAGCTGAGCCGGGCGGAGATACCGGTGGTAATTATCTCCGGCAATCACGATGCTCCCCG
>WJMC01000098.1 GCA_014728145.1 Candidatus Zixiibacteriota bacterium
GAGATGGTCATGCCGGGCGACAACATCACGATGGATGTTGAGCTTGTGAGTGACGTGGCGCTTGAGAAAGAGCTTCGCTTCGCGATCCGCGAGGGTGGACGCACTGTCGGTGCCGGCGTTGTAACTGAGATAACGGAGTAGCTGATGGATCTGGGTCAGAAAATTAGAATCAGGCTGAAAGCATACGATCATCACGCTCTCGACAAATCGACTCGAGAGATTGCCCGGACAGTACTGCGTAGCGGCGCGAAAATCGCCGGTCCGGTTCCTTTGCCAACCAAACGTACTGTTTATACTGTTTTGAGGTCTCCTCATGTCGATAAGAAATCGCGTGAGCAATTCGAGACCCGGATACATAAGCGAGTGATGGATATTTATAGTTCCACTCCCGAAACGGTGGATTCATTGATGAAACTCGATCTGCCTGCCGGTGTGGACGTAGAAATAAAAGTGTAGTAAGATGAAGGTTATTTTCGGAAGAAAAATAGGTATGACCAGGGTTTTCACCGAAGACGGTGAGAGCATTCCTGTGACAGTAGTCCAGGCCGGTCCCTGTCCGGTGGTTCAGGTAAAAACGAAGGAAAGCGACGGCTACCCGGCTCTCAAGGTTGCCTTTGATGAGATTAAGGAGTCGCGTTGCAACATGCCGATGAGCGGTGTTTTCAAGGGTGCCGGTATTGCGCCACACCGTTACTTGCGGGAGATCCGCCTCGATAAAGACGCCGAGGATGTTTCTGTCGGCGATTCAGTCAAGGCTGATGTCTTCAAGGTTGGCGACAAAGTAGATGTCTCCGGTCTTTCGAAGGGGCTCGGATTTCAGGGCACTGTCCGTCGTCACGGTTTCGGTGGCGGTCCCAAAACCCATGGCCAGTCAGATCGTCTGCGCGCCCCGGGTTCAATCGGCCAGTCGTCGTATCCCTCCAGGGTCCTGAAGGGTACGCGGATGTCCGGTCGTATGGGTGGCAAAAAGATCACGGTCAAAAACATACGGGTTGTCAAGGTCGATCCGGAAAACAATCTCATCTGTCTGAGGGGCGCGGTGCCCGGTAAGAAGAACAGTTTTATAAGGATTGCAGGTACTAAGTAGCATGGTTAAAGCCAGGAAATTGACATCAGGCGGTTCCGCTGGTGAAGTTGACTTGAACCCGGCGGTGTTCGAATACGAACCTAAGAAATACCAGGTACATGAATATATTAAATCGTACCTGAGGAATCAAAGGCAGGGAACTCACAGCACAAAGACACGGTCTGAAGTCGCCGGCGGTGGAGCCAAGCCCTGGCGCCAGAAAGGTACCGGAAGAGCGCGTGCCGGAACCAATAATTCTCCTCTCTGGATCGGTGGCGGCGTTATCTTCGGCCCTAGACCGCGTAACTATCATCGCAATATTCCCCGGCGTTTGAAACGTCAGGCCCTGAAATCATTGTTGGCCGATAAAGCCCAGAATCAGAAGATCGTGGTGTTTGAGGAACTGCAACTTGAAAAACCTCGCACCAAGAGCGTAATCGAGTTTATGGTGAACCATGACCTGTACGGGCACAAGGTGTTGATATTGAATGATAAAGTTAATAAGAATTTTGAGCTTTCATGCAGAAATATACCGGGTATCGAATACCGCCCGGCTCGTCTTTTGAATTCGTACGACCTGATGAACGCGGAATATCTGCTTCTGACAGAATCGGCTCTTACGGCAGTTGAGGAGGTATTTGGAAAATGAAGGATCCTCGCAAAGTTTTGATATCGCACCTGATCTCGGAAAAGTATTCCGAGCTTAGAGAAGAGCAGAATCTTTATGTTTTCCATGTCGCTGACGACGCCAATAAGCTGGATGTCAAGTATGCTGTCGAGAACCTTTTTGAAGTCGATGTCGAGAAGGTCCGTACCATGGTAGTACGTGGTAAAATTAAGAGGCTGGGGCGATTTGTCGGTAAGCGGCCGAACTGGAAGAAGGCGGTTGTATATTTAAGGAAGGACCAGGCGATTACCAAGCTCGACGCGGTTTAAGATGTCCGCCTGACAGCGCTTGAAATTACGAGGTAAGTAAAAATGGCTATTAAAAAATTTAAACCGTATACACCATCGATGAGATTTCGGACGGTGGCTTCGTTTGAGGAAGTCACAAAAACTCGTCCCGAGAGATCATTGGTAAAGATACTGAAGAAGTCCGGTGGTCGGAACAATAAGGGACGGATCACGATCTTCCAGCGTGGCGGAGGCCATAAACGCTACTACCGGGTCATTGATTTCAAGCGTGACAAGATTGGCATACCGGCTCGAGTGGCCGCGATCGAATACGATCCTAACCGTTCGGCCCGTATCGCATTGCTGTATTATGCCGATGGCGAGAAGCGCTATATGCTTGCACCTAATGGTTTGCGTGTCGACGACAAGGTCGTTTCCGGACCCGATGTCGAGGTTAAGATCGGAAATGCCACTCCGTTACAGAGAGTACCGCTGGGAAGCTTTGTGCACAATGTCGAGATGATTCCGGGGCGCGGCGGACAGTTCGCCCGCAGTGCCGGTACAATGGCGGTGCTGGCGGCCAAAGAGGGCAAGATGGCCCATATCAAGATGCCGTCGGGCGAAGTCAGGTTGATTCCGCTCAAGTGTTACGCCACAATCGGCCAGGTCGGAAATATCGACCATGAGAACATCATCTGGGGCAAGGCCGGTAAATCGCGCTGGTTAGGTTTCAGGCCGAATGTCCGCGCTGTGGCGATGAACCCGGTCGATCACCCGATGGGTGGCGGCGAAGGACGTTCCTCCGGCGGACGTCATCCCTGTACTCCCTGGGGCAAGCCGACCAAGGGATACAAGACCAGGAAAAAAGGTAAATTGTCAGATAAATATATTGTGAAGCGCAGGAAATAACTGAAGGAGGTTTTGGATGGCTCGCTCTTTGAAAAAAGGGCCCTATATTGATGACCATTTGTTGAACAAGGTCAATAAGATGAACGAAACTGGTGATAAGAAGGTTAGCAAGACCTGGTCGCGTCGTTCGACGATATCGCCTGAATTCGTCGGCCATACTGTCGCTATCCATACCGGTAACAAGTTTATCCCTGTGTATATAACTGAAAATATGGTAGGACATAAGCTGGGTGAGTTTGCACCGACTCGGACTTTCCGCGGTCATGCCGGCAAACTGACCGAGCGTTCGTCCTCGATTAAGTAGAGTTTGTATTATGGAAGGCGTAGCACGTTCAAAGTATGTTCGCATGTCACCCCGCAAGGTTCGCCGGGTGGCGGAGCTGATCAAGGGCCGTATGGTCGAAGAAGCAGTCGATATGCTTCGTTATGTGCCCAAGCAGGCGGCTGTGCCGCTTTCCAAGACCATACGATCCGCGGCGGCCAATGTCATGTCGAGCGAGGGTTCGACCAAGGTCAAGTCCGACGAACTTCGGATCACTTCCGTCTTTATCGACGGTGGTCCGATGCTCAAAAGGTTTCAACCGGCCAGTATGGGACGCGCGTTTCGGATTCGCAAGCGCACCTGCCATCTGACGGTCAGGGTTTCCGATGAGGGGCGGACTGAAGCGCGTCTCGAACGCGAGGCGGCCAGACGGACACGTAAGAAAAAGAAAACGACTAAGAAGCAAGATAACGAGTAACGGGAGGAGTTTTGGGTCAAAAATCGCATCCGATAGGCCTCAGGCTGGGGGTCATCAGATCATGGAATTCCAAATGGTTTGCCCAGAGAAATTTTCCTGATCTGTTAGAAGAAGATCTCAAGATCAGAGGATACATCAATAAGCGTCTGGAGAATGCCGGACTGGCCCGCGTGGAGATACTGCGTGCGCCCAAGAAGATCACGGTAGATATCCATTCCTCCCGACCCGGAATCGTTATCGGCCGTAAAGGTGCCGAAGTAGATAAATTGCGCGAAGAGTTACAGCTTTTGACCAAAAAAGATATCACTTTGAATATCATGGAAGTGAAGAAGCCGGAGCTGGATGCCAGGCTGGTGGCAGATTCGATTGCCCGTCAGCTTGAGGGACGAATCTCATTCAGGCGCTGTATGAAGAAGGCCATTATCGGGTCCATGAAGATGGGCGCCGAGGGTATCAAGGTCATGTGCAGTGGACGCCTGGGAGGAGCTGAAATCGCCCGCAGTGAGAAATATATGGAGGGGCGTGTTCCGCTTCATACACTCAGGGCAGACATCGATTATTCGACTTCGACGGCAAATACAACCTACGGCACCATAGGTGTAAAGGTCTGGATCTGTCGGGGAGAGATCCTGGATAAGCCCTCGGCTGAACTGGCCGAGGATACCGCGCAACCGGATATGCAGAGGAAGCGTCAGGCCCAGCAGTCCCGGAAGCGCAGGCCTCGACCCAAATCCAGGGTGCGCAAGAAAAGAAATGCCTCTGCAGAAGCTCAATCGCAGAAAGCTAAACCTGAAGAGGCCCGGTCAAGTGGTTCACAATCAGCTCAGCCCAGGGGCGGAGCTGACAGCAAGTCTCCGGGAGGTTCCTCGGGCAAGAAGCCTGACCAGGAATCTTAAAAACTGGAGATAAATCTCTTGCATCAGTAAGATTTATTTATATATTTGGGACTTTCTGTTTAATTTGCGCGACGGTTAGGAGTACGATTTATGTTAATGCCCAAGCGGGTTAAGTATCGCAGACAGCAACGCGGAAGGATGAGAGGTAAAGCCTACCGCGGCTCCACTATCTCATTTGGTGAATACGCCCTGAAGGCGCTCAAGCCGGCCTGGATCACTAACCGTCAGATAGAAGCCGCTCGTGTGGCTTTGACCCGTCGCATCAAGCGTGGCGGTAAAGTTTGGATCAGGATATTTCCTGATAAGCCGTTTACCAAGAAACCGGCTGAAACCCGTATGGGTAAGGGCAAGGGCTCGCCTGAATACTGGGTGGCGGTGGTCAAGCCGGGCCGAATCCTGTTCGAGCTGGAAGGTGTCTCGGAAGATCTGGCACGTCAGGCGATGAAGCTGGCGGCCGACAAGCTGCCGATTCCGTGCCGGTTTGTAACTCGCGGCGACGTGGGAGGAAACTGATATGAAGTCAGAGATGTTGCGTGATCTGGCCCGGGAGGAGATCGAGCAGAGGCTTCTGGATGCCGAGGAGGAGTTGTTTAACCTGCGGCTCAAAAAGCGCGTTCAGAAACTTGATAATCCGCTTCGCCTGCGGGTGCTCAGACGGGATATAGCCCGGATGAAAACAATATTACATGAACATGAAGAAGGTATTCGCAAGCTTTCGGCCTCGACCGGGAAAATCCTCGAGTCGAAATAAGAAGCAGTATTAAGGAGTAGCCGAGGTGACTGAAACCAAAGACAGAGGATTGCGCAAAACCCGTCAGGGTGTGGTGCTCTCGAACAAGATGGATAAAACGATCGCTGTCGAGCTGGATCGAACCATGCGGCATCCGCTGTACGGAAAGATTATTCACAAGCGTGCCAAGCTGTACGCCCATGACGAGCAAAATGATGCCAATATCGGGGACAGGGTTCTGGTTATGGAAACTCGTCCGCTATCTAAGATGAAACACTGGAGACTGGTAAAAATCTTGGAGAGAGCCAAATAAAATGATACAGGAGTACACCAGACTGAACGTCGCCGATAACACCGGCGCTAAAAAAGTAATGTGTTTCCGTGTTCTCGGGGGAACCAAGCGCAGGTACGCCCGTGTGGGAGATATCATCGTCTGCGCGGTTAAAGACGCTATCCCCAACGGCACGGTCAAAAAGTCGGATATCGTCAAGGCTGTAGTCGTCCGCACACGGTTTTCGACTCGCCGCAAAGACGGCAGTTACATCCGTTTCGGTGACAACGCCGCGGTTATTATCAATGAACAGCAGGAGCCACGCGGGACCCGTATCTTCGGCCCTGTGGCCAGAGAATTGCGTGAAAGAAAATTCATGAAGATTGTTTCCCTCGCGCCCGAGGTATTGTGAGGTCACTATGAGAATAAAAAAAGGTGATCATGTAAAAGTTATCAGTGGCAAGGACAAAGGCAAGATCGGTAAGGTCCTGCGGGTTATCCCCGAGACAAACCGTGTGCTGATTGAAGGTGTCAACCTGATCTATCGCCACAGCCGTCCGACCCAGCAGAATCCCAAGGGCGGGATCGTTGAAAAAGAAGGCCCGATCAACGCTTCCAACGTAATGCTCTATGATACCCGAGCCAATTCGGCCACCAGGGTGAATTATCGGGTGATCAAGGATGAGGACAGGAATCTGACCTCCAAGGTCAGGATTTCCAACAAATCCGGGGAGATTCTCTGATGGATATGAAGTCAAAATATTACAGCGAGGTGCGGGATAAACTCGTAAAAGATTTGAACCTTGAAAATGTGATGGAAGTACCCAGGCTCCAGAAGATCGTACTGAATATGGGTGTCGGTGAGGCTATCCTGAATTCAAAGCTGTTGGACGCGGCCGTGGCGGACCTGCGCGTTGTCGCCGGTCAACAGCCGGTTATCCGTCGCGCCAAAAAATCGATTTCGAATTTTAAACTGCGTGAAGGTATGCCGATCGGATGTTCGGTTACTCTCAGGCGTGAACGCATGTACGAGTTCTTCGACCGCCTGATTAATTTTGCCCTGCCGCGCGTACGGGATTTCCGTGGTATTCCCACCAAGGGTTTTGACGGTCGTGGCAATTATACCATGGGTGTCAAGGAGCAGTTGATATTTCCCGAAATCGATTATGATAAGATCGATAAAGTCAGAGGGCTCTCGATAACATTCGTGACCAGTTCAAAAAATGACGAAGGTGCTTTCGCGCTCTTGCGTGAACTGGGTATGCCCTTCAGGAAGAAATAAGGAGTGGTTTGTGGCTAAGAAGTGTCTGATCGCCAAAGCCAAGCGCAAGCAGAAATTCAAAGTGCGTGAATACAATCGCTGTCGCCGTTGCGGCCGTCCCCGTGCCTATATGCGCAAGTTCGGAATCTGTCGAATTTGTTTTCGGGACCTGGCCCTGGCGGGTGATATTCCCGGCGTGGTCAAGGCCAGCTGGTAGGAGAATGATTTTATGAGTATGACTGATCCGATCGCTGATCTGTTGTGCAGAATCAGAAACGCGGCCAAAGCCCAGCACAAGGCTGTCGATGTGCCGGCTTCCAATGTGAAGCGCGACATAGTTCAGCTCCTCAACGATATGCGTTTTATCCGCAAGTTCTCGGAGTTGAAAATCGACGGCAAGCCGTTCATCAGAGTCTGGCTGCGTTACAATAAAAATGACGAATCGATCATCTCCGGCCTGGAGAGAGTTTCCAAGCCCGGGCTGAGAGTCTATGCTAATTCTGATGATCTGTTTCGCATGCAACAGAATGTCGGCACCATGCTGGTCTCTACATCCAAAGGTGTTTTAACCCACAAGCAGGCGCTACAGATGAGAATCGGTGGCGAAATTCTTTGCAGAGTTTGGTAGGTAAAGATGTCCAGAGTAGGAAAACAACCGGTCAAGATTCCGGATAAGGTCAAAGTTGAGCTCAAGGATTCGGTGGTTTACGTTAAGGGCCCCGGCGGTGAGTTGAAACAGGCGATTCATCCGGAAATCGAAGTAAAAATTGAAAAGGACGTGGTCACAGTCCAACGTCCGTCGGATTCGAAGTTTTTCAAGGCTCAACACGGCCTCGTGCGTGCCCTGATCAACAACATGGTGATCGGGGTTACCGATGGCTTTACTCGTACGCTTTTAATCGAGGGTGTTGGTTACCGGGCAGAAATCAAGAAGAATATGCTCTTTCTGGCTTTGGGGTATTCCCATCCGATATACCTTGTTCCTCCTCCGGGAATCAAGATTGAATGTGAGGGACAGCAGAAGATAAAGGTCTCGGGCGCGGACAAAGCCCTGGTTGGCCAGGTGGCCGCCAAGGTCCGTTCCTTCAGACCACCCGAGCCGTACAAGGGCAAGGGAATCAAGTATGAGAACGAATATATTCGTCGCAAGGCCGGCAAGACAGCCGCATAATCTGAGGAACTGAGAATGTCAAAGAAGTTAGCTCGTAAGGCCAATAAATATGAACGCAGGAGAAAGCGTGTTCGCGCAAAAGTCACCGGCACCGCGGAACGTCCGCGACTGACCGTGCAGAAGACGCTCCGTCATATCTACGCCCAGATCGTGGATGACACCTGTGGCCAAACGCTGGCTTTTGTCTCCTCGCTCTCGGGTGCTATCCTGAACGACAAAAAGGATGAGGATACCAAGACCAACCTGAGTTTCAAGGTCGGTAAAGAGCTGGCGGGGCAGGCCAAAGAAAAAGGTATTGAAAAAGTAGTTTTTGACCGCCAAGGCAATATCTATCACGGCCGAATCAAGGCTGTGGCTGATGGCGCTCGCAAGGGCGGACTGAATTTTTAAAATAAGGGTAACATGAGACCGCAGAAGCAGAGATACGAACAGGATGGTTTCGAGCTCGACGAGCATGTCATCAACGTGAACCGTGTGGCCAAGGTTGTAAAGGGCGGACGCAAGTTCTCCTTTACCTCGCTGGTTGCAGTAGGCGATCGCAATGGCAAGGTCGGCATCGGTTACGGAAAGGCCCTGGAGGTCTCCGGCGCGATTTTTAAGGCTAATGAAGCCGCTCGCAAGGATATGGGCAAAGTCTCGGTGGTGGAGGGAACTATTCCTCACCAGATCGTTGGCAAGTTCGGGGCCGCACGAGTGATGCTTCGCCCGGCTTCGCCCGGTACCGGAATCATTGCCGGGGCAGGAGTACGCGCAATAATGCAGGCAGCTGGAATCCAGGATATTCTGACCAAGTCACTGGGATCCTCTAACCCGGTTAATATCGTCAAGGCCGCGATGAACGGGCTTCGCAACCTGCGTTCGGAAGAGGATGCGCTCGAATTCCGCGAGGTGACCAAAGAGGAAATCCAGAAGACCGAACTGCCCCCGTCGGAAGCCGAAACTGAAGAAACTGAGAAGGCGGAGTAGTTGAAAGATGGCGGGTAAACTTAAAGTAACACAGATCAAATCGCTGTCCGGGCGCAAACAGCAGCATATTCGCACGATCGAAGCGCTGGGCTTGAAGCGGATTCGTCACTCAGTGATACACAACGACACCCCGCAGATTCGCGGTATGATCAAGGTTGTCGATTTCATGGTCGAAGTGGAGGAGGTTTAAATGGAACTGCACAGGCTGGAAAAACCCGCCGGCTCGACCAAATCCCGTAAACGGCTGGCCCGTGGAGCGGGTTCCAACCAGGGCGGACAGGCCGGAAGAGGCCACAAGGGACAGCGTTCGCGCTCCGGTTCCAAGAGGCGTCCCTGGCATGAAGGCGGTCAGATGCCGCTCACGAGGAGAATCCCGAAGAGAGGATTTGTCAATCCTAATAAAATCTATTATCAACTCGTCAAGGTTGGCGACCTGGCAACAAAATTTTCTGAACCGAGTGAGGTCAAGCCCGAAGATATGAAGGAAGCCGGATTGATTCGTGACCTGGATAAACCGGTGAAAATTATGGGCGATGGCTCACTTGAAATCGGACTGACCATATACGCTCAGGCGTTCACCAAATCCGCCGCGGAGATCATCTCTAAAGCGGGTGGAAAGGTGGAGAGGATCTAAGTGCTGGAATCTTTCAGGAACGTATTTAAGATCAAGGAACTGCGCACCAGGATTCTGTTTACCCTGGGGATTCTGGTTGTCTATCGGATCGGTGGGCATATTCCCACTCCGGGTATCGACGGCGATGCCCTGTTTTCGTTTTTTAACAAACAGGGTGGCACGCTGTTTGGCCTGTTCGACCTGTTCGTCGGAGGCGCATTTACAAAGGCTACTATCTTCTCTCTGGGAATTATGCCGTATATTTCGGCTTCAATTATTCTCCAGCTTCTGGGTCCGGTGATCCCGCATCTCCAGAGGCTCCAGAAGGAGGGCGAAGAAGGCCGGCGCAAGATCACCCAGTATACTCGTTACGGTACGGTGCTGATCGCCGCTTTGCAGGCTTATGGCACTTCCGTTTTTCTACAGTCACTCAACGCTCAAACCGGCACACTGATTGTCACCAACCCAGGGCTCGGTTTCCAGATGCTGACCGTTCTGACATTCACGACCGGTACGATTTTTATCATGTGGCTGGGTGAGAAAATCACCGAGAAAGGCATCGGTAACGGTATTTCACTTATTATTATGATCGGTATCGTGGCCCGTATTGTACCTGGTTTCTTCGAGGAATTCCAGAAGATTTTGATCGATCCTTCACGTATTCCGGGGGCGGTGTTTATCCTGGCCTTTATGGTTGCGGTTATCGCCGCAGTTATCATGGTCACTCGTGCTCAGCGTCGAATCCCGGTCCAGTACGCCAAGCGTGTTGTCGGACGAAAGGTCTACGGTGGTCAGGCGACACATCTGCCGTTGTCTGTCAATACGGCCGGCGTAATTCCGATTATTTTCGCGCAGTCGATTATGTTCGCGCCGCAGACTCTGGCGACTTTCTTCCCCGGTACGGGTATCGCCGCATTCATGAATACATATTTCAACTATACATCAGTTTTATACAACCTTATCTACGCCATCGTGATTGTGTTCTTCGCATTCTTCTATACCGCGATTGTTATCAATCCGGTTCAGCTTGCGGATAACATGAAAAACCAGGGTGGTTTCATTCCGGGCAAACGTCCCGGTAAGGCCACTGCGGATTATATCGATAAAGTCCTGACGCGAATAACGCTTCCGGGAGCGGTCTTCTTTGCGATAATCGCGGTGATGCCGAACTTCCTGATCGGGTTCGCCGGGATTCAATTCTATTTCGGCGGTACCTCGGTCCTTATTCTGGTCGGTGTGGCTCTCGATACTCTGCAACAAATCGAGTCCCACCTGCTTATGCGTCACTACGATGGCTTCATTAAAAAAGGTAAGATTCGCGGGAGGTCGATGTAATGCTGTTGGTTATGCTGGGCCCTCCAGGCTCCGGAAAAGGTACTCAGGCCAAACGCCTGGCAGAGAAACTGAACTTGAAACATCTCTCCACCGGGGATATCCTGCGTGAAAATGTCAAGCAGGGCACAGACCTTGGCAAGCGGGCCAAGGAATACATGGACAAGGGTGACCTGGTTCCAGATGATGTTATCCTGGGGATGATCAAGGATACACTCAAATCCGAGAAACAGGCCGACGGTTTCATTTTCGACGGTTTCCCGCGCACAATTCCGCAGGCGGAAGGTCTCGATAAGATGCTGGCTTCCGAAAGCGAGAAGCTTGATTCCGCGCTTAATCTGGAAGTTTCCGACCAGGAAGTTGTTAACCGCCTGTCGGGGCGATATTTCTGTCCGAAATGCCAGAGGACTTATAATTATCCGGCCAACCTTCCCAAGAAAGAGGGTATCTGCGATGATTGCGATGTCGAACTGCAGAAGCGCAAGGACGACACCGAGGAAGTCGTTAAAAACAGGCTGGAAGTGTACAAGAAGCAGACCGAACCTTTAATCGGTTATTATAAAGAACAGTCGATTTTGAAAAATGTCGACGGCGAACGAGAAATCGGAACTATCTTCGATGATCTCGTATCAATAGTCAAAGCGCTCTGACGCGGGGCTGAAATGGTCGAACTTAAGTCTCCGCAGGAGATTGAGAAAATGCGGGCGGCGGGAAATATCGTCGCCGAAACTCTGAAACTTGTTGAGAAGGAGGCCAAACCGGGAGTACCCACTTCCAGGCTTGACAAACTTGCTGAGGATTATATACGGTCTCGAGGAGCCACGCCCTCATTTTTGAATTACCGCGGATTTCCGGCTTCAGTATGCATCTCTATAGGATGCGAGGTAGTACACGGGATTCCCTCCAAAAAGCGTGTAATTGAGGAAGGGCAGTTGGTTTCTATCGATATCGGTGCCTACCTGAACGGGTATCATGGTGATGCCGCGCGTTCTTTTTTTGTGGGTGAGCCAAATGAGACCGAATCAAAACTCCTTGCAGTAACCAGGCAAGCGCTCGAGCGTGGAATCGCTCAGGCCAGAGATGGGAACTTTTTGGGAGATATTTCGTTTGCCATACAGTCATGCGCCGAGGAAAACGGCTTCAGTGTCGTTCGCGATCTGGTCGGACATGGGATCGGCAGGAAGATGCATGAGGAACCGCAGATTCCAAACTATGGCAAGCCCAAAACCGGTATTCAGCTCAAAGAAGGTATGACAATGGCAATAGAGCCGATGGTCAATCTCGGGACATGGATGGTTGAATTTTTGGATGACAACTGGACGGTCGTGACAAAAGACCGCAAGCTCTCGGCTCATTTTGAGAATACGATTGCCATTACCAAAGATAAAGCGGAGGTTTTAACTATAAGTTAGTATGGCCAAAGAAGAGTCAATAAAAGTCGAGGGTAAGGTTATTGAGCCTTTGCCGAACGCGATGTTTCGGGTGGAACTTTCCAACGGTCATGTCGTTCTGGCCCATATTTCCGGTAAGATGCGTATGCATTATATAAAGATATTACCGGGCGACAAGGTTACCCTTGAGCTCTCGCCCTACGATCTCAGCAAGGGTAGAATAGTTTACAGATATAAGTAGTAAATATTTTTATATGAGGATATAGATATGAAGGTAAGATCATCAGTAAAAAAACGCTGCGAACACTGCAAAGTGATACGTCGCAAAGGTGTTCTGCGTGTGATTTGCAAAAATCCGCGGCATAAGCAGAGACAGGGTTAAGGAGGAGAAGTGGCTCGTATAGCAGGTGTTGATCTTCCCAGGGACAAGCGAGTAGATATAGCGCTGACTTATATATATGGTATCGGTCGTACGACAGCCAATAAGATTATAAAAGCTACCGGCGTCGATCCATCCACTCGCGTGCATGCCTTGAGCGAGGGAGATGTGTCCAAGTTGCGTACAGCGATCGATGAATACCGTGTCGAAGGTGTCCTGCGGGGCGAAGTGATGATGAATATCAAGCGTTTGATTGACATCGGATCGTATCGCGGCCTGCGTCATCGCAGGGGATTGCCGGTGCATGGTCAGCGTACCAAGACCAACGCTCGTACCCGCAAGGGACCCAAGAGGACAGTGGGTGGAAGGAAGAAACCTCCGGCACCCAAGTAAACCGAGAACAATTTGCTTGATATATTAAGGAGCAGATGTGGCAGATCCTAAACGCAAACGCGGAAAAAAGAAAGTAAAACGCGCCGAATCAAGGGGTGTCGTTCATATAAAGGCGACCTTCAACAACACCCTCATCTCGATTACCGACATGAAGGGCAACGCGGTGTCATGGGCCTCGGCCGGTAAGGTTGGCTTCAAGGGGTCCAAGAAGAGCACACCGTTTGCTGCCCAGGTGGCGTCCGATTCAGCCGCCAAGGAAGCGATGGATGCTGGTGTGCGCAAGGTCGAAGTGTGGGTCAAGGGGCCCGGCTCCGGTCGTGAAGCGGCGATTCGATCGCTTCAGGCCGCCGGACTGGAAATCGTGGCTATTCGCGATGTCACTCCAATCCCGCACAATGGATGTCGTCCGAAAAAACGGCGCAGAGTGTAAGGAAAGGAATTTTAATGGCAAGATATCGGGGAAGCGTCTGCAGGCTTTGCAGGAGAGAAGGCGAAAAACTGTTTCTGAAGGGATCACGTTGTTACAGCGAAAAATGCGCTATCGAAAGGCGCAGTTTCCCGCCCGGACAGCATGGATTCAACGTTCGCAGAAAAATTTCCGATTATGGCGTACAGCTTCGTGAGAAGCAGAAAGTCAAAAGAATTTACGGCCTGTTAGAGAAGCAGTTTCACTCATACTACGTAGAAGCCGCGCGTCAGAAAGGTGTGACCGGCGAGAATCTCCTGGTTCTTTTGGAAACCCGTCTGGACAATATCGTCTATCGTCTCGGGTTTGCGCCCTCGCGCAGAGCTGCCCGTCAGCTTGTCAGACACAGGCATTTTACGGTTAATGATAAGATCGTTGATATACCTTCATATATCTGTAAGCCTGGCGAGATTGTCAAAGTCAGGCCCAAAGGCAAGAACCTTGAAGTAGTTCATCTTGCCCTGAGAGAATCCGACCGAGCTGTCGATTTGCCATGGCTCAGGCTAAATAAGGCCAATCTGGAAGGTGAGCTTCTGGAGAAGCCCAAGCGGGCCGATATTCCGTTGACAGTTCAGGAACAGCTGATTGTTGAGCTTTATTCGAAGTAATCCGGGAGGCGTTCAAGAATGAAATGGAAACCCTTGACAATGCCAAAGGAAGTGGCCAAGGAGACATCATCCGAAACTCCTTTTTTCACCAAGTTCGTATTCGAACCGCTCGAACGCGGTTTCGGAACTACCATAGGTAATGCCCTCCGGAGAGTGCTGTTGTCTTCGATCCACGGCTCCGCGGTTACCGCGGTCAGGATCGACGGCGTTTTGCATGAGTTCGGTACGATAGAGGGGGTATATGAGGATGTCACTGATATTATTCTCAATATCAAACGGCTCTGGCTGAGGCTGGATGCCGATGAGGCCAAGACGATGACATTGCATGTCAACAAGGCCGGGAAATATTCTGCGGGTGATATCGAGACCGGCCCGGATATCGCCATCATGAATCCGGACCTGCATATAGTTGAATTGACCAAAGACATCGATATGAAGATCGAAATGGATGTCGACACCGGCCGTGGGTATATCCTGGCCGAGGGCAATCGCCGTCTCGATGCTCCGGTTGGAACGATCTGGGTCGATTCACTCTTTTCACCGGTCATCAAAGTCAATTACTCTGTCGAGAACACGCGTGTCGGGCAGAGTACCGATTATGACCGCTTGATGATGGATATTACTACAAACGGCGTGATCACCCCCGAGGATGCGCTCGGTTATGCCGCCAAGATCCTGAAAGATCACCTGATCCCGATGATCAATATCGACGAGGAGATCGTGATCGAAGAGGAAGAGGAAGAAGACGAGGAAACTATCCGTATCCGGCAACTTCTCAATACTCGCGTAGATGAGCTGGAGCTTTCGGTCAGATCCTCTAACTGCCTGCGGGCGGCCAATATTCAGACTCTGGCCGACCTGGTGCGCAAAACCGAGTCGGAAATGCTCAAGTATCGCAATTTCGGACGTAAGTCTCTGACCGAGTTGAATTCGATTCTGGATGAACTGGGTTTGTCATTTGGTATGGATGTAGAAAAATATTTTGAGAACCAGAAAGATAAGTAACAGCCATGAGACACGGTAAAAAAATACACAGACTCAGCAGACCCGCCGAACATCGCCGGGCGCTTTTAAACAACCTGGCTTCGGCTTTAATTGCAAATAAGCAGATTCAGACTACGGAAGCCAAGGCCAAGGCTTTGAAACCCTACATGGATCGCCTGATTGCGACCGCTATGAAGAATACCCTGCAGGCCAAGCGCCTGGTGGGACAAAGACTGGCCAACAAAATGGCAGTCAGGGAGCTCCTGACCGGTGTAGTGCCAAAGCTCGAAGGACGTAATTCCGGTTTTACGAGGATCCTGCATTACGGCACCCGCAGGGGCGACGGAGCTCGTTTGTCGGTGATTCAACTTCTGCTCGAAGAGGATGTTACTGAGAAGAAGAAAAAGACGAAAAAGAAACCGGCACGAAAAACCGCTTCCAAGTCAAAGAAAGACACAAAGGCTGAAACAAAACCTGAAGAGGAATCCAAAGTAGAAGCTGAACGTGCAGAAGCCTCTGAAGCACAGGCTGAGCAGGCCCAGGCAGATAAAGACAGCGAAAAAACGGAAGCCGGTGCCTCCGCTGAACAGGAAACTCCAAAAGAGCCTGAAACTGAAGCGAAAGATGAACAGGCTCAAGAAGAAACCGCTGAAGAAAAGCCTGCCGATGAAGCTGGTGAAGACGAAAAGAAGAAAGAGTAAATTTCTTAGAAAATACTGATTATTAAGGCAGTGTAGTTCAATGCACTGTCTTTTTTTGTGCCATTTTTTCCTTAAATTTTGGAAAAGATTTCCCCAAATAATTAACTTAACGATCACCTTTTGTTTGTCCGCCGACCTATCTCGTTGTCTCACAACGAAGTAATTTCTTTGAAATATCTGTGCGAAATTGGCACACAGTTTGATTAATGATGCGTGGAGGATTGTCTATGGATAATACTATTAGAACAGCATTGCTCGACAAGACAAATATCAAGCATCTCTCAAAACTGGCCGATCTTTCGGCGCTGAAGAACAAACTGATCGCCTCGAATGTGGCCAATGTAGAAACACCCGGATATCAAAGGAAGACCTTTGATTTCGACCGCACACTGCGCAAATCAATGGAAGAGCCGAAATTGCGCGGAGTAGAAACACATCCGAAACACATCCCGCTCGGCGATGACCAGGATCGTCCGCCGAAGATCATCCATGTCAAGCATTCCGAAAATTCGACCGGAATCAACAGTGTGGATATCGATCAGGAGATGTCCGAGATGTCGCAAAACCAACTGATATATCAATTTGGGAGCAAGATGCTGAGCCGAAAGTTTAACGGACTGACATCTGCAATCAGGGGTGAATGATAATGAGTGATATGTTTGCATCTTTAAAGATTTCAGGCTCCGGCCTGTCAGTTAACCGTCGCAAGATGAATGTGACGGCTGAGAATATCGCCAATGTTGAGACCACCCGCACCCGTGGCGGAGGACCTTATCGAAAGAAAACTCTGCATATATCCGGCCGTCCGGAGGCAGTTGACTTCAATACGGTTCTTCGCAAGCACACCCTTTCACTAAACCGTTCGCATAACAATCATTTCAACACCAGGAAGGTTAATTACGTGGACGGTCTCGAGATCACACTACCCGAATCAAGAGAGGCACTTGATCCCGAGAGTAAAGTCAAGATGGTTTATGATCCGGCGCATCCGGATGCCAACGAAGATGGCTGGGTGGCAATGCCGGATATCAATATTCTCATGGAAATGGTAAACATGATGACTGCGGCACGGTCTTTTGAAGCCAACGCCACAGCGCTCGAAGCAACCAAGAATATATATTCAGCGGCTTTGGATATTTAAAGGAGGGTATCGTGACTACAGCTTATGCTCAGGTACAGGCCTGCGACTGTATGCGCTCAGAAAGCCGCCGGAACCTGCAGTACACGACATCATTGAACAAGACATCGGAACAGGGTGATATTTCCGGTGCCAGCTTTCTGGACTATCTCGATCAGAACGAGATTTCTTTTTTGAGCAAGGAGTTCAGCCTCTCCGACAATTGGATTATGCCGGATGAGCTCGAGCTCTCGATTAATAACCTAAAAAGAGGAATTGATATTCAGGCATGAAAGTCGATTTAATTCAGCAGGTTAATAACACAAGCGGCCTCTCTGACATGATGCGCAGAGAGACTATTCCCCAGGCAGAACCCCCGGCCAAAGAAAACTTTGCGGGACTACTGAAAAGCATGGTCGAGGATGTAAACGAGATTCAGCATGATGCTGCGGAACTGGAAACAAGATTTCTGAAAGGTGAAATATCGGACGTTCATCAAGTCATGATTGCCGCGGAAGAAGCCAGTGTCTCTTTCAAGTTGTTGATGGAAATTCGCAACAAGCTACTGGAATCCTATCGTGAAATCATGCGTATGCACGCTTAATGGACTAAGCTATGGATTCATTACAAAGGTTTTACAAAGGCCTGACTGAACTGATAAAAAAGTTCAGCCTTACACAACTGCTTTTAATAGCGACAATATTCGTCATCAGCCTGGTTGGAATAATGTTTGTGGCCGGGGTTTTCAAGTCGGTCACCTACGGAGTTCTGTATTCTGATCTGGATCCCCAGGAATCAGGTGAAATTGCCGCCGAACTCAAGGAGATGGGTGTCTCCTATGAGCTTACCGATGGTGGCAAAACGATCAAGATTCCTTCCGGGGATGTTTACCAGACCCGGATCACACTTGCCAGCCAGGGTATGCCGACCGGAGGCTCGGCCGGATACTCGATTTTTGACAAGACCAACCTGGGGATGACCGATTTTATTCAAAAAGTGAATTATCGCCGGGCTCTCGAAGGTGAGCTTGCGCGGACAATATCTAACCTGGAGGAAATCCGGGCAGCACGTGTCCATATCGTGATCCCGGAAAAACGGCTGTTCCAGGAAGACCAGAAAGAGCCGACCGCTTCGGTCGTATTAAAGCTTTCAGGGGCAGGATCTTTAACCAAACGACAGATGTACGGTATCAAGCACCTGGTGGCTTCCAGCGTGGAAGGCCTGATGGCGGAAAATATCACCATCGTAGACAACTGGGGTAACCTGTTGACATCACCCCAGGGCAGTGATCCGATGGTCGCGCTTTCGGCAACGCAACTTGAACTCAAAAAGACTGTTGAATCATATCTCGAAAACAAGGCTCACAGCCTGCTTGCCAGCGCGCTCGGAAATTCGAGAGCGGTCGTTAAAATCGATGCCGAACTTGATTTCGACCAGGTCTCCAAGACCATGGAATCGTTCGATCCGGACCAGGTGGCGATCCGTTCCGAGGAACGCCTGGAAACCGCTATGGCTGATTCCTCAATTGGCACTGACACATCCCTGGCCGGCGGCAGCGAAATCACTGAGAGAGTGATTACGAACTATGAAGTCAGTAAATCGGTTCAATCGGTGGCATCGTCGGTAGGAAACATCAAGAGATTGTCGATTGCTATTCTGGTCGACGGTTCCTATGAAGAAATTGAAAATCCCGAGGGAGTTATAGAAAAAGAATACATCCCCCGTGATTCAACGGAGTTGGCGCAACTGTCGGCAATTGTAAAACGTGCGGTTGGTTTTGACGATACCCGTGATGATGAAATCTCGATCGTTAATATTCCATTCGACACGAGCGATTTGGAACAGCAGCAGATGGAGATGCAGAAGATGGATCAGATGAATTTCTACATCGAGGTCGGCAAAAAAGTGCTGATCTTCCTGGGAATCCTGATCGCCTTCCTGTATGTCCGCAGTAAGCTCAAAAAGGTGTTTAGGGCAATAGCTCGCTATGCTCCCAAACCACCTCCTGCACCAAAGGTCGATATGAAGAAACAAGAAGAAGAGAAAAAGAAGAAAGAAGAAGAGGAAGAGATCAAGCTCGAAAAGCCGAAACCAAAACTGATTGACAAGATGAAAGTTATGGCTGAACAACAGCCCGACGAGCTCGCTAAAGTTATTAAAACCATGATGATGTCAGAGTGACGAGTATATGGCAATTTCCTACGAAGAACTCACAAGTGTACAAAAGGCGGCTATTGCCCTGATCGCGTTCGGGCAGGAAGTTTCTTCTGAAATCCTGAAGGGTCTTTCCGATCGTGAACTGGAGCAAATTACAGTAGAGATTTCTAATTTACGCGACGTTCCCCCGGAAATCGAAGAAAAAGTCCTGGAGGAATGTTACAACATTTATGTTGCCCGCAAATATATAAACCAGGGCGGTATAGATTACGCTCGCAATGTGCTGGAAAAGGCGGTCGGCAAATCGAGAGCGGTCGATTTGTTAAACAAGCTCGAAAGCTCCCTCACCACGACCGGTTTCGACCTCCTGAAGGGTATCGATCCCAAGCAGTTAGCGCAGTTCTTCCAGGGCGAACATCCCCAGACTATTTCGCTCATCATGACACAGCTATCTTCGAACCAGGCTGCGGCAATTCTGGCTGAACTGCCCGCCGAACTGCAGTCCGAGGTCGCTTATCGGGTAGCTACAATGGAAAAAATTGCTCCGGATATTCTAAAGCAGATCGAAAAAACTCTGGATGCTCATTTTGGATCATCAGCTTCACGTGACCTGTCAGTATCCGGAGGAACGAAGACGATAGCTGACATTCTGAACCTGGTGGAGACTTCAGCTGAGAAAAATATCCTGCAGTCGCTCGAGGCCGAGGATGCCGAGCTGGCGGCTGAGATCAAGAACATGATGTTCGTTTTTGATGATGTTGTGCTCCTTGACGATCGCGCGATACAGAGGCTATTGCGAGAGGTCGAAACCAAGGATCTCTCGATCGCACTCAAGGCCAGCAACGAAGAAGTCAAAGAAAAGATTTTCGCCAATGTTTCCGAGCGTGTCGGTATCATGGTCAAAGAAGAGATGGAATACATGGGTCCGATGCGTCTCTCGGATGTCGAAGCGGCCCAGCAGCGAATTGTAGAGACTATCCGACGCCTCGAAGAGCAGGGACAGATTGTCGTCTCAGGCCGTGGCGGCGGAAAGGAAGAACTCGTTGTCTAAGATCATTGCTTCTGCGCAAATCCACGAAAGCAGAATTCCCGTCGGACGAATCGAGAAAGTCGTCAAAGAGCGCGTTGTGCGCGAGGCGGTCTATCTCGAACTCAAAGAAAAGCTCGAGGCCGAAGTGGCCCAAAGTTACCAGAAGGGTTTACAGAAAGGTGTCGAACAGGGACGCCAGAATGGCTACAGCGAGGGGCTCGATGTCGGCCAGGCGGAAGCGAAAAAAATCGAGGCTCAAGCCAATCAAACCGCACAGCAGGCACGCCAGACAATCGAACAGTTCAAATCGCTTTTAGTCGAAGTCAATAACCAGAAAAACAACCTCTACCTGTCTGCCGAACGAGAGATTCTCGAACTTGCAATTTTGCTGGCGAAAAAGATTATCCGTACCTACGCACAAAACGATCAAAACATTGTCCTCGATACGATCAAGCAAGCGCTGCCGATTCTGGTCGAAAAAAGCAACCTGATTCTAAAAGTAGCGCCCGCTCAGGAAAAGTTCATCCGGGAAAATCTGGAAGATATCATGATGATGGACAATGAGCTGAAGAAAATCAAAATCGAGACTGACCGCAGGGTGGGAGCCGGTGGTGTGATCCTCGAAACTGATTCAGGCCGGGTTGACGCCCGTCTCGAAAAACAGCTCGAGACTTTGGTCGAAGCCGTCAAAAAAGAGATTCCCGAGAAGTAAGCAAGCAGGCAGTCATGCTGGAAAAATACATCGAAGCAGTTCAGGATACCCGTACTCTCTGGCAGGACGGCAAAGTGGTCGAAGTCATCGGCCTGGTGATTACCTCAACAGGTCCGGCTACTTCTGTTGGAGAACTGTGCAAAATATACCCTCATCCGGATTCCGAACCTGTCCTGGCGGAAGTTGTCGGCTTTCGGAATAATCAGGTTCTATTGATGCCTCTGGGAGACCTGTCCGGGATCAATCCTGGATCGGTTGTGGTCGCAACCGGAGAAAACCTCTCGATAAATGTCGGTCATGAGTTGATCGGCCGGGTAGTGGGAGGTATAGGTCAGCCAATCGACGGCAAGGGGCCGATTAAAACAAGCCGGCGTCGACCTATTTACGCCAATCCGCCCGATCCACTGGCGCGTACGCGCATAAAAGAGCAGATGGTGACCGGTATCCGTGCGGTCGACAGTTTCGTCGCCTGCGGTAAAGGCCAGAGGATGGGTATATTCTCCGGTTCCGGTGTGGGCAAGTCTGTATTGATGGGCATGGTAGCCCGTAACAGCCGTTCCCCGATCAATGTTATCGGGCTGATCGGTGAAAGAGGCCGAGAAGTCCGCGAATTTCTGGAAAAGGATCTGGGAGAGGAAGGACTCAGTCGTTCAGTTGTCGTCTCGGTGACTTCCGATCAACCCCCTCTTGTAAAGGTCAAGGGCGCGCTGGTGGCGACTACGATCGCCGAGTACTTCCGCGAACAGGGAGAGGATGTTATCCTGATGCTGGATTCGGTAACCCGTATCGCTATGGCCCTGCGAGAAATCGGGCTGGCTGTCGGAGAACCACCCGCCACAAAAGGATATACTCCGTCGGTATTTACTTTCCTGCCGAGATTTCTGGAACGCACCGGTACTTCGGCTGAGGGCAGTATTACCGGTATGTATACGGTTCTGGCTGAAGGAGACGATCTCAATGATCCGATCAGCGACACTGTCAGATCGATCCTGGATGGCCATATCGTGCTCTCGCGTCGTCTCGCAAACCGCAACCATTACCCGGCCATCGAAGTGCTCGAATCAGTATCGCGTCTTATGGTGGATATCTGTTCCGATGATCACCGCGATTATACCAACAAAATTCGACGTCTGCTGGCAGCTCATCGGGAGGCCGAGGACCTGATCAATATCGGTGCCTATGTCAAAGGATCTGATCCGATCATCGACGAGGCAATAGCCAAGATAGACCGAATCAACTCGTACCTCAAACAGGATATGTACGAAAAGAATAATTTCGAGCAGGACCTCAAGCGCCTGCGGGAGATAGCCCTGAATGAAAAAGTTCCATTACCGGCTACAGAGAATACTGTCGGTCAAACGAACCCTCAAGAAACAGGCGCAGAAAGCACTGGCTAAATCCCAGAATGAGCGCAATTCTCAGAAAAGGACGCTCGAAAACCTGGAGCGCGAACTGGTCGAGAGATTGACGGCCGAAAAGACATCCCGCCGTGACAAGCTCGACCTGCATCACCTTAACCTTTACCACGGTTACATCTCTCAGCTTAAATTCATGATCCTGAATCAGCGCCAGCTTCTGGCCAATGCCGAAAAAGATGTGGAAGAAAAGCGAGAGAAACTGGTTGAAGCTTCACGCGAGGAGAAAAAATACGCGCGCCTGAAAGAAATCCGCAAGGAAGAATACACCCGTGAACTCGAACTCGCCCTGCAGAAAGAGACCGACGAATTCGCCAAAAACGTCCACCGCTTAAATAAGTAACCCTTACATAGCTGATACACAAGATCAGGTTTGCGACGGATATTCCTGGCGATAGAATTCCTCAATCAGTGGGCGTGTGATGCTGGACGTGTCTTTGACCAAAAGAGTGTCCAGAATTTCCCTCGCCCTTTCAGGATCCCGGTCCCTGGTTATATGATAAATCCTGAGGATATTGGCGATTGCTGGATGCTTATTGAGAATATCCTCCTGTTCGAGGAGTTTCGCCTTATCCTCCATCTTTACCGGACCGCGATACATCTTGGCGGCCTCAATGAAGGCGTTGGGGTACATCTTGAATTTTTCCATGAATTCAATGAAGAGTGAATCTGCTGTCGCGGTATCACCGGTCAGGTAATTCACGACAGTGTAATAAGTGTAGACCTTGAAGGAACGAGTGGCGTGCTCGACCCCGTAGGCGGACAGTTGTTTGAGCTTTTCATAATCCTTGTTCTCATAATAGATTTGAGCCGGCAGGAAATAGAAGTATTCCTCGTCGGGATGCACTTCGAGTCCCACAAGCGAGTAGTACAGGGCGCTGTCGACACGTTCCAGTCCGCGATTGAGATGAACATTGTAATACAACGTGGAATATGACGAATCTCCCAGTTTCAGGGCCTGGTTGAATTTACTGTAAGCTGAATCAAAGGCCTCGATTTCGTAATAGGCTACACCCGCCAGGAATTTGAGTTCCGCAAAGGTCGTTTCCGCATCGGCATTTTCCAAATAGACGGAAGCGCGAGTGAAATTGTTGCCCCTGACATAGGATTTGCCCGCCATGTAATACCATGTTGGTGGGACCTTATTACGCGCCAGGGGGACGTACCTGAGATAATACGATGACGCCTCGAGATTTCGCCCGGCATCCATCAGTTTTTTGCCGATCTGAATTCCAGCCAGCGTATCGCCCTGGTCAGCCCGGCATCTCAGGATCGAATCATCAAGATTGTATTCTTTGTAGGGCTTACGTTTACTCATCTCTTTATATAACTCGATAGCCTGATCATAATTTTCTGACAGTCGGTACGATTTTGCCAGAACCTGGGATGCAGTCGGGTAGCGGTAGAGGTTTTCCATCCGGTTGAGATAAGAAATCGCTTCTCCATAGGACTTGTTCATATGATACGCGAAGCCGGTAATGAAGTTCAGCGCGTCGGAGGCAGTTTCCGGAGCGGAATTGAACTGGTTTAAAAATTCTATTGCCTGGATAAAACTGTCTTCGCTGATTTTTCTCCAGGCCAGGGTCATAGCCGCCAGGGTATCCTGTTGTGCCACCATCTGCTCCAATACGGAATCCTCGGTTTCTGCTAAATGAGTGTCGATCCAGGGAGGCTGAATCGCTTCCGGCTTGTTATCCCCGCATTCACATGATACCAAAATCGTCAGGCAACCGATTATGGCAACAGCGATAGAATGCACAATTCTCTTGGTAAGTTTTCTATTGTATTTTAGGCTCATGCTAATCTCCTCGCAAGTTATTCGCGTTCATATAATCTGATACAAAATATTGATCCTCTGGATTATCGCAAGTAAATAAAAATCCGTGATTCTGTTCCGAATTATTCAGCTTTTAGCTTCATCGGCTAAAGCCGGAGATTCGAAAAGCCGATTTTAGAAATATCATGAGTAAACTGACAGATAAATATCCCCGAAAGAAACCTCAGGAATGCGCCTATGTCAAGGTCTGTTATCTATCCGAGGCTATGGACTGTTTCGGATACAAACAGGACTGCCCTCTGTATATCAAATCCAATGGTAATTTTCTGAGCGAACGAAGCTTCCACGAAGCAGTCGATAAGATGATCGACAAGACCAAAGCCAAGCATCTCGGCCTTTTATAGGAAAATCTTTCTTTCCCGATCGGAATTAAAGTCCCATTAACAGCTTAAAACTCATTCCAAAAGCGGCCAATATAACACTGAAAGCTCAATATTAACTCGATGTAATACATTGAGATGCAACAGATTATTTCC
>WJMC01000099.1 GCA_014728145.1 Candidatus Zixiibacteriota bacterium
TACGGCGAGATGCGCCGCGGGGTGACAGTGCTGAAGATGCGCGGATCAGCCCATGAAAAAGAGATTCGCGAGTTCAGTATAGATGAGACAGGCATGCATATCGGCAGGGCGTTTCGCAATATCTCAGGCATTTTGGCCGGAACGCCTCAGCAGGTTTCCGAGGATGAGCTCAAGAGAGTGGGCGGTCTGTTTAAGGAGTAGCATAAAATCGCTGTCGGCTTTCTGATGCGCAAGAATTTGTCGATCTGCTGGAGGGTTTGTGAAGGGGCAAGAAGTAAAAATACTGGTAATCGAGGACTGTTCAAAGGAATTCGACTGCCTGAACCAAATGTTTAAGAACATTGTCGAGTTCGACATAGATTTCAGGCGCGTCGAAGATATTCACTCTGCGATTACCGAATTGCAAAGAGACAGGTATGATCTTGTAGTAGTCGATTTCAACTGCAATCAGCTGATAGAGCCTGATGAAATCCTCAAGCTCCGCGAACTTTATCATCATCTTCCGATCGTCATTATCACTAACCAGGACCTGTTGTCTTGGATCTCGCGTGATGTACTGAATGAAGTACAGGAAAGCATTATCCGCGACAACATCTCGGCCCCGCTGGTCTCGCAGGCAATCCAGCATGCTGTCGGACGCAGGCGCATTGAACGCAGGCTCCGGCAGAGCGAACTCAGGTTCAGAAATGTAATCGAGAACATTGTTGATGCAGTCACCGTCATCGATCGGGAGGGCACCCTCAAATTCGTCAACCCGGCCGCAGAAAAGCTGTTCGATAAGCGCAAGGATCAACTGGTTGGTGCGCCCTTTGGATTTCCTTCTGTTCTTGATGACAGTATCGAAATCGAGATCTTGCGCACAAACGGCGGAGTTGTCACCGCCGAGATGAGATCGGCTCAGATCGACTGGGACGGGGAACAAGTCTGCCTGGCGTCCCTGCGCGACATCACCGACCGCAAGCAGATCGAAAAAGCACTCCGCGCCAGTGAACTGAGACTGGCGCAGATCATACAGGGAAGTTCCCTGCCCTCATTCGTGATCAATCGTGACCATGTTGTAACGCACTGGAACAAGGCCTGTGAAAACCTGACCGGCAAGATGGCTTCCGAAATCATCGGTACCCGCGACCATTGGCTGGCGTTTTATTCTGACCCCAGGCCGACCATGGCAGATTTGATTCTGGATGGTAATAACGCAATCGAAATCGCAAGACATTACGACGGCAAGGTCAAACTGTCATCTCATATCGAAGGAGCTTTCGAGCTCGAACAGAATTTTCATGATATGGGCAATCGAAGCCGGTGGATATATATCACTGCCGCGCCATTGCGGGATCGCGACGGCCGGATATCCGGAGTCATCGAGACCCTGCAGGATATCACCAGTCGCAAGAAGACCGAAGAAGCATTAAAAAGAAGCACCCGCGAGTTATCTAATACGGTCCGGCAACTCGAGAAGGCCAACCAGAAAATATTACAACAGCAAAAATCCGTACTGGAAGAAGAACGACTCAAAGTCATCCTGCATATAGTCGGAGCCACAGCGCATGAGATCAATCAACCCCTTTCGGCTCTGTTGGGTAATATTGAACTTCTGCGGGAGGACTATAAAAACCCGGAAAAGCTGCTCGAATATCTCGGCCAGATCGAAATCGCCGGTTTAAAGATCAATGAAATCCTGAAGCGTTTCCAGGTCATCCACCAGGAAGATATAACACCTTCAAAAGGCGAATCCATGACGATCTCTATAAACCAGAACCTGAGCATTCTCTCAATCGAAGATAACGATCAGGATTATAAGTGGATTCAGGATCTTGTCCGTGATGAGAATAAGATCAAGCTTGATAGAGCGCGCAACCTCAGGCAGGCTCAACTGCATCTTCAAAAGAGAAAGTACGATCTCCTGTTTTTGGATTTTACTCTGCCGGATGGCAACGGCCTTGATTTCATTACCTGGATGAATCAGGTCGGTGACACCACACCGGTAATCGTCATTACAGGTAAGGGCAATGAGATGATCGCAACCCAGATAATTCAACGCGGTGCATACGATTATCTTCCCAAGTCCACAGTCAGTAAAAACACAATACTGCGGAGTATCGTCAGCACGCTCGAGAAATCACGCATCAAAAACGAACTGCGCCAGACACAAAAGAAACTGGTTGAAATGTCGATCAAGGATGAACTGACCGGTCTTTACAACCGCCGCTACATGATGGAATCGCTGGAACGCGAACTGGCCAGGGCCAATCGATACAATACCAATCTCGTAATCTGCATGCTGGATATCGATCATTTCAAGGAAATCAATGACACCTACGGACATATCGCCGGCGATCGGATTCTTGTCGAGATGGGACAGTTGCTCAGTGAAACATTTCGTCAGAGCGATTTGGCCTGTCGTTATGGTGGCGAGGAATTCTCGCTTATTCTTCCCAATACAGACATAGATCAGGCGCTAATCTCCTGTGATCGGTTTCGCGAGCTCGTGGCAAAGCGCAGGTTTAATTTCGACAACCAGATTGTGCGCATGACCATAAGTATCGGCCTCGCCAGTTTCCTGGAATCGGAGGCGAAATCGTCTGCTGAGTTAATCGCCAGTGCCGACCAGGCTCTCTACAAAGCCAAAAATAACGGTCGCAATAAGGTGATTGCCAACCGTTCAATCGACCTGTTTCACGCTTGAGCCGGCGCTCCGGAAATCTGCTGTTTACCTGCTGTTTAAGCTTCTTTCAGAGATGACCGATATAATCAGAAAAGGAAACTTGATGTCTTCCAGAGCGATATTATATGGTAACATTGTCGACCAGACCGAGCTACGCCGGGTAACTGCCAGTCATCCCGACGCCGGCGAACTGATGGTCGTCCGGGATTCACCCGAACCGGTGGAACTCGGTCAGGACCAGGCGGTGGTTTATGTCGATCTGGATGATCCCCGTTTTTCACAGGCCGATTTCCTTCGTGCGGTCGCTTCCGATCTGGAGAAAGTCACGATCGTAGGCAAACTCGATCAGCCGGATATGGATGAAGCGATTCGAGTCTCCAAGCTCGGTGTATCGGAAATCATTTCCGCCGATGAAATCCTCACGCGCCTGAATGAATTCATAGAGCAAATCGAGAATCCCGACAGACCGGAAAAACCGTCTTCGCAGGTCAATCAATACAGCGTCAACGCCCTGATCGGAAAATCTCCGGCTGTGGCCAATATCCGCAAGACTATCATGCTCCTCTCCGATGTCGATTTTCCCAGCGCATTGATCTTGGGCGAAACCGGTACAGGAAAGGGCCTCGTCTCAAAGATTTTGCACAACACCGGCGTTCGCTCCGATCACAGCCTGGTGGAGGTAAACTGCTCTGCCATACCGGACGAGCTGTTCGAATCAGAATTGTTCGGCCATGTCAAAGGTGCTTTCACAGATGCCAAAACTGAAAAGATAGGGTTATTTGAATATGCCGAAAGCGGCACCTTGTTTTTGGACGAGGTCGGGAGCTTGACGCTTTCGGCTCAGGCCAAACTGCTTAAGATACTGGAGGATAAAAAACTGAGACGGGTCGGAAATGTCAACGAGCGAAGCATCAATGTGCGCGTGGTGGCGGCCACAAATCTCGACCTCAAGCAGGCGATCGATGAGAACATTTTTCGCGACGACCTGTATTTCCGGCTCAACCTGATGGTGATCGAGATTCCTCCCCTGCGTGAGCGACTCCAGGACCTGCCCGAACTTATAGCACATTATCTCAGGTTTTATTCTACATTATATAACATGCCCAATGTCGAAATCCACGATGACGCGCTGGAGGCGATGAACAGCTATCACTGGCCCGGAAATGTGCGAGAATTGAGCAATGTCATCGAACGGGCGGTGCTTTTGACCAAAGGCAAACAGATCAAAGCGCGCCATGTTGAAATGGCCTTTAAGAACACCCGTCTCTCCATCCAGGACCGCCAGAAAATGACCATCGATCTCCCTCCCCGCGGAATTACCCTGGAGAAAATCGAACAGGATGTGGTTTTGCATGTCCTCAATATGTTCGACTGGAATAAAACCGAGACAGCCAAATATCTCGGTATCTCCCGTCCCCGTCTGAGGAGAATCCTGGAGAAAACCGGGCTGGAACAAAACAGGCGAAAACGCTAAAATCGGAACATATCGTTCCACTTCCCAGCGAACTTTAGTCAACTTTAATTAGCACAATCAGATCACCCCTGTAACCTGAATCAGGGCGGAATGAATCGTTCCGAATCACGTTTTTTTTGGACACATCCTCAAATCGCGAGTTTCATCTTAAAACACTGCCTTTCAACAAGAAACGAATCAACACCTAATTGGCACAGCGGTTGCAAGTATATTAACACGCTGACAAAAATGCCAAAGCTGGCAATCAAACAAAGGAGCTTTTCGATGGCAGGTTTCAAGAAAAACAACGGTTCAATCAAAGCCTTCGCGCTTTTATTTTCATTCGTACTGGTTCTGGTCGGATGTTCCGAATCGCCGGTCGCTACCGGTCCGGACAACGGTCCGATCGTACTTTCCCGTTCAGCCGCTTCGGGCGTCTTCGCCAACAGCACCGGCGGCAGTATGTATATTGAGCAGATGATTTCCGCTGAAGAAGGCGGAGAACTCGAGCTGTTTGATGTGACACTGGAGATCCCGGCCGGCGCTATCGACCAGGATACCCTGTTTAGCATCTCCATTCCGGACGTAAGTGTTTTCTACAACGAGTTTGGTACGCATGGCCTGGTCTTTGATGAGCCGGTCAAAGTTGTCATGTCCTATCGTGGCGCTGATTTGAGTGGTGTCGATGAATCAACCATCCGTATCGGCTGGTATAATCCTTTCAACAGTGATTTCCAGGATGTCGAATGCACTGTCGATACAGATACAAAGACCGTCACCGGTTACCTGGATCATTTCTCAGCTTACGCGCTGATTTCTGACGAGAAGTAGAAGAGGTTGAAGTTAACTTTATCCAAAGGTATGAAAGAGATGAAGGAACTCACTAGCAGACATAACGGAAGCAACCTCTGTTCGGATTTACGCAATGGATCAGCACTTCTGGATCTGGCTCGCGGCTGGCTCAAACAGGGCAACACCGTGGTTGCGCTGGAACTTTTGCAGTCGGCTGTTTCTTCACCGGATACCGCTCGTGACAGGAATTTACGCGCGAGAATCTTGAAAGAAACCGGACGGGCTCACATGATGCAGTCCGAGTGGGACTACGCTGAGCAGTTCTACCTCGAAGCACAACAGATTTTCGTCGAGATCGAGAACTTCAAAGGCGCCGCCGAATGCGGGCGCAACCGGGCCAACATGTACTTCCAGAAAGGTGAATTCGCTGAATCTGAGGATCTCTGTGAAGATGCGTTGAGCTGGGCCTCGGAATTGAACGATCATGAACTGCGGGCAACGATTTTGAACACCCTGGCTGCAATTAAATCAGCCACCGGAGATTTAACTGAAGCGGTCAAAACATTCAAGCTCTGCCTGGCCGACTTCCAAAGCTCCGGCAACCTGATCCGACAGGGGTATGTATTACTCAATATAGGGCTGGCACAGACCGAGTTGGAGGACTTTTCCGATGCGGTCTTCAGCCTCAATCAAGCACTGAACATTGCGCTCGAGGAACGGGACCTGAACCTGGTCGAAATCTGTTACCAGAATATCGCCTCATGTTATCTGGCCCAGAATGAAACCAGGCTTGCCAAAGCGGTCATTCAAACCGCCAGGAAGATTCTGCCGGGTCTCAATTCGACGGCGCTGACTGCCGAATTAAACCTGATCGAATGCAAACTTCTCCACGCTATAGGGAACATAGAAGGGGCGGAGAAATTGCTGAAGAAAACCTATAAACTGGCAACCGATAATAACCTCTCGAGCCTGGAAGCCGATATCCTCTTCCAGCAGGGCAAACTGCTCCGCGACAAGGGCGATTTCGAGATGGCCGCAACCAAGATCGAAGCCGCCGCCGGTCAATATAAATCGCTGGGGGTCGATAAAGGTTTCAGAGAGGCTATTCAGACTTTGCAGAACATGAAAAACCGAAAACTGACTGCCTGATAAGAGGGACAAAACAGCGTCATGAGAAAATCTCACTCGAAAATAGACAGGATTCTGGCAAGCGGTAAGATGTCCACGGAGCCGGACTGGAACGGAACTCTGGATAATCTCATGACGCTGGCTGTCCAGGCCGCCAAGGAATATGATTTCGAACGCGCTATCAGCTACCTCAACACGCTGGAGGATATCCTCGACTCAAAGGGATTCAAAGACAACGAAGGCCACCTGCGCATAGATCTGCACCGGGAAAAAGGTCAGGCCTACGCCTCCCAGGGTAAATACGACGAAGCGATCGATGAATACCAGAAGATCCTTCGCTTTTGCCGCGACAATACACGCCTGGAGGTCAAATCTGAGACATTTACCCAGATCGGCCAGCTACTGGCCAAACAGGGTGATTACGACCGCGCTCTCAGCTATCTCCAGCGAGCGATCGGGGCCTATCGCCGACTTGACAACAAAGCCGGTATCTGCCGCGCATTGCGAAACCTCGGTGTAGTCTACCTGGAACTGGGTGAATTCGAGGAAGCGGAAATCAATTACAATGACGCGATCGACCTGGCCGCTGAAATCGGTGAACGAGTACTCTATTCCGACCTGATAAACAATTTGGGCGCGATCAAAAACATGAAAGGCGACTGGCGACAGGCCCTCAAGCTCTACCGGCGCTCTCTCGAAATATACCGCACAGAGAACCAGAAACGCAAACAGGCCTACACCGAAAACAACCTCGCCATAACTCTTTCAGAACAGGGATTCAACGATGAAGCCTTTGAGTATTTTCAGAAAGCTTATTCTACTGCTTCAGCTATTCAGGATGCCTCACTGAAATTGATCGTGGATATCAACCTGGCCGATCTGTATCTCAAACGGGGTGAGATCAAAGAAGCCCGCCAGCACTGCGATATGGCGGAACAGTACCTGATCGAAGCCGAACTCTACAACGGTCAGCTGGTCGAGACCAAAAAGATCGCCGGTAAAATCGCCTACAGTGAGAATCGCTATGACCTGGCTTCGGTATTCTACCATGACGCGATCGAAATCAGCAGGGAAATCGGAGTGCAGTACCTCGAGGCGGAAGTACTCCTGGAACGAGGTCTTTTGAATTACGCGATTGATTCACATGAAGATGCTTTAAACGATCTGGAATCCTCCTACCATATCTTCCGGTCCCTGAAAGCCGAGGGCAAACGCGAACATACCGAAGAACTGATCAACTCGATCGAGAAGTTGTATCTCAAGATCTTCGATGAGATGGCGGCCGAAGTTGACCGCAAGGACCGCTATACCAAGGGTCATTCAGACCGTGTGGCGGCTTTCTCACTGCTATTGTCCAAGGAACTCGGACTGGCTACGGGTATGCTCAAGACGATCGTCGCGGCCGCGCTTCTGCACGATGTCGGCAAAGTCAAAATCGACGATACCATCCTGAAAAAGAAAGGCCGACTGGACCGCAATGAATTTGCCGAGATCAAAAAGCACCCGGAGCTCGGTGTCGAGTTTCTCCGTGGAAAGGAATTCCCCTGGGATATTAAACCGCTGATTCTGCATCACCACGAAAAATTAGACGGCACCGGTTATCCGCTCGGCTTAAAAGGCGAGGATATACCACTCGGGGCGCGGATTATTTGTATCGCCGACGTTTTCGACGCTCTCACATCCGACAGGGTCTACCGCAAGGCCTTCGACACCGAGAAAGCCCTCCAGATAATGGAAGATGATTCCAATATGATGTTCGATCCGGTCATCCTGAACTGCTTTATGCGCATGATCCGCCAGGGTAAAGCCGACCTGGTAATTAACAGCAAGACCTCCAAAGACGAGATGTACAGTATCTGGGCGCAGTGTACGCTCGAAGACGACGGCCAGGAGATTTCAGAGATCCCTGAAAACACAGGCAGGCAGTTCGATCAGGTAAATACTACGATCCCATAATCAAGAATCGATTAGTTCAAGAAACTTGTCAGACACAAAATAGAAAAGCGGAAGGCTCAAAAAAACCTTCCGCTTTCGTTTTATCGATCTTTATTGTAATTATCCAACCCAGCGAAGCGGGATAAATGCGCCGTCATCGAGCACCTGGAAAGTAAAGGTTTCAGTCAAAAACAGCTTCACTTTTTTGGAATCATGCGAGAGATATCCGATTGAAAGATCCGCCCCGAGAGTCAGGCGCAGATCGCCACCACGCAATGAGACCAGAAAGTTCTGGTCCAGAAGCGGATTCAGGATCAACTTGCCACCGATCATCTTGTCGGTATGGTCACGGAGCGCAAACTGACGGGGCTGGCTGTGGATGAACTTCCACAGGCTGGGGCCTGCCACGAGCGCGTAAGGACCGTTTACAGCCGAGCCCGAAAGGGTAGTCATAGCTACCGACACCTGCTCCAGCACCTGGGCCGGATCAGGCTTGAGCTCAAGCACGCTATGAGCGCTGTTGTCGATCATGCCGGCGATACCCGCGGTTTCCAAACCCTGATAAATCGCTTTCTCCTCGAAAAGGGCGATCTTCTGGGCCGCTTTTTCCAGGGCTTCGAGATCGACATCTTCGGCACCGCGTATAACATTATCGAGTTCCCAGACATCCAGCTCGAACTCGACACGCGGTTCGACCAGTGGCTGAACTGTATGAACACCGTAACCGAGACCATCGGATTTGCCCTCGGGAAGTTTCAGTCTGCCTTTTGAAACAGCCGCGAAATCCCAGCCCTTAGGGCCTTCGATATCGATAAATTTGCGGGCTGAAAGCAGGGATGTAAGTGAATCCTTGGCTTGATCTTCTATCTCTTCCCAGGCGGCATCGGAAATAGGCGCCAGAGCTTTTTTCAAAATATCCATTATCTTAACTCCTTTACTCAGTCTGTTTGATTTCGCAATTAATCTTTGAGACCACCGATACCGAGACCGGACGAGCCCTCAGAAGATTCTTTTGACTCCCCCTCTTCACCCTCTTCCACTTCACTTAAATCACCTTCGGTGAAAAGGTAGGTTTTGAGTTCGTCATCCCAGCCATCCATATTCCGCCTCAACCATTCGACCAGCATAACGGAATGTTCAATTTCTTCATCGCGGTTGTGGGCGAGAATCTTTTTTAGCTGTTCATCCGAAGCAACAGCCACCCTCTGATTGTACCAGTTGACGGCCTCGACCTCTTCTTTGAGACTTTCCAATGCACGCGCTATATCACGTGTTTTTGCCGGAAGCTCGTCGGTGGGTTCATGGTAATAAGACATTGATTTGGCTCCCTGTTTAGCGTTTGATTAATTCCATTGCTTCTGTTTCGGTCTTATATCTATATATGTCAAAATCAACCTGAAAGTTCACTTTAAAATCGAATACCTCAATATAAGCAAGAATCAGAATTCATACAAGTGTCATGCCGCTTTGATTGTGACAAGAAAGCCCCTCAAGCCTATCGGTGCCTGGTGAAGAAACTACCGAAGTTTTCGAAGCAGTTTTCGAAAGTCGGCCAAATCACCGATGACGACATCATTCAAATCCGTCAGAAGCGGACGGTATGATTCTGCCGCGTGGCCTCCCAGTACCATGAAAGTCCCGTCCGGCAAAAGCTTGCGAATCTTCTTGATCTCCGCCACCAGAGGAGGATTATCAGCTGGATAAATAAGGCTGAGGGCGACCGCCCGTGAGTTTTTCCTGTGAGCGGCCGCGGCAATCTCCTCGGCAGGCAGATCGGGGCCTAAATAGGTCACCCGCCAGCCGTCGGAAGAACCGATCATGGCCGCCACCAGGGCACCATTTTCATGAACATGACTGGTCGGGGTTGTAACCAAAAGGTGAGGCGCACCACTGAGATCCGAATTCAGGCTGATCAGGTTGCCTATGAAAGTGCGGATAATGGCAGAAGCCATATGCTCCTGCGAAGTACGCATCTCACCACTCTCCCACATATCGCCGATCCTCTGCAATAAAGCTACAATGACTTTTTCGACCACGTTGACCTCGCCCAGATCAACCATCGCCTTCTCAAGCAGCTCTTCCAAACCGGCATCGTCGTAATCCAGAATCGCCCTGATAGCGCGTTCGACATAGGCCGATTCATGACCAGAGATATTTCCCGTTTTTTCTCCACCAGAAGGTTTTGCACCACCGGCATCCTCGATTAATTTTTCCAACTGCTCGATCGAATTATTAGCGATTTCACCGATTCGAAAACCGAGCGAAGTGGCATCACGCAGCAAATTGAGCTTTTTGATATCCTGCTCTGAGTATATCCTGCGATTACCGGATGTTCTCTTTGGTACCAGCGCCTGGTACCGCTTTTCCCAGGCCCGGATTATATGGGCCGTCAGACCGGTCATCCGAGCCGCTACCTTGATCGGGTAGCCGTTGTTGTTTTCCATGGTGTCAGTATACATCATTGTTTAAATCCTGTCAATAAGTTGTCTAAAATTTTTAACAGAAAACTGTTGCGATTGTTTCCCTAATCTGGAAATTTATTACTACTATGCCACTTTTTCAACACCTTTACATTTAATATATAAGCGAGTTAAACAATTCAGAACCAACCCGCCCGAAGGCAACTTTAAAATTTATTAAAAAATTAGACAATACATGGAACACTATTAGACATTTCTCTGTTACGTGAGTCAGAAGTTGAACAAACGATTAACAAACTAAACAATTCCACGGAGGAAAAATGAAAAAACTAACCTCAACTCTGACAACTTTCGTTTTCGCTTTAGCGATTATCTTGACTGCAAACTCCGGCCTGACCGCCGATTGCGGAGCTTCGCATGCCAAGACCGCTTCAACCGCCAAAATGGCCAATGCCAAGATGGATATCGTTGAAACCGCTCTTTCTGCAGAGAATTTCTCAACCCTGGTGACCGCTGTCAAGGCTGCCGGCCTGGTGGAAGCTCTCAAGGGTGAGGGTCCCTTCACTGTTTTCGCTCCTACCGATGAAGCTTTTGCCAAGCTTCCTAAAGGCGCGATCGAGGCTCTTTTGAATGATAAAGAGAAATTGGCTGCCGTGCTGACTTACCATGTTGTGCCTGGAAAAGTA
>WJMC01000100.1 GCA_014728145.1 Candidatus Zixiibacteriota bacterium
AAGCGCCATACGATCCTTGACTGAGCCGGTCAGGTTGAAATACTCCAGCTTGGCCCAGACATTGACACCGTTGCCGTTGGTCATATGTTTGACCCTTGCCAGCGGTGTATTGCCGATCAGTTTGAGAACATCTTCAGAAGTTTTCATATCATCACCTCGCCTATATGCAATATGTCCATTCCGGATAACAATCAGAGACAATACAGGACTATTATTATCTGTTTTCGTAATAACGTTCGAATCAAAGAATTGTGCCGTTTAATTTTGCAAAAATATGCATAAAGACGGCAGGTTGCTTTGGTCAGTCCGATGACGGTATTAACTTAGCCCGGATTTGTCAGGAGCTTGTTAGGATATATAACCTGTTGTTTTGCAGTCAGATAAATCAACACCGGGCTTTTTAGACAGATTACAATTATTAATTATCTGAGTATACAATTGCAAGTGAGGTGCCGGAGATGGAAGTTGCCTTCCATAAAAAGCATATTGTGTAAACGCCACAAAAACTATATATAGAACGGTGAAAAAATGTAACCTAAGAGGTAAAAAATGAAAAAGCATGATAAAGTAGAAGCTATCGAGGTTCGGAAAGGGCGTAAAATCTCCGCACTGATGGAGGCGATGGCTAAAACCGGATTCCAGGGCAAAAGCCTGGCAACCTCAGTCGAAGTCTTCGAAAAAATGATCACCGATCCGAAGACCACGATCCTGTTCGGCTACGCCGGCTCGCTTTCGACTACCGGACAATGGAAGATCATCAACTGGTTTCTGAAGAACCATTTTATCGATATACTCGTGCCGACCGGAGCAAATATTTCTGAGGATATAGTCGAAGCGATGGGTTACGCCTACCTGCAGGGAAGCGCCACTGCCGACAATGAGATGCTCTTCAGCGAGGGTTACAACCGCTATTACGATATCTACGGCTCAGAAAAAGACTACCTGGAGATGACCGAGCTTATCGCCGAATTCATCCTTTCCCTGGATTCCGATCAAAAGTATTCCTCCCGTCAGTTTCTGGCGCAATTCGGAAAATGGCTTAAAAAACGCAAAATTCGTTCGATCGTGACAGTCGCCGCAGAAAACGATATACCAATCTTCTGTCCGGCGATAATCGATTCCCCATACGGCGATGCCGCCCTGATCGCCAAGAGCAAAGGTTTTGACCTCACTCTCGACGGCATCAAGGACTATATCGAATTCATGCAACTGGCCGAACGGGTCAAGGATACCGGTGTGGTCTATATCGGTGGCGGTGTGCCCAAGGATTTCATCCAGCTCTTCGCGGTCACCGGCGATTTATTATACGAGGATCGCAAGATCCCCAAACGCAAGGCGCAGACCCGCAAGCTGACCGATGAAACCTATTACCCGCACAAGTACGCGGTCCAGATCACAACCGATTCACCGCAATGGGGCGGGTTGTCGGGCTGTACTTTCGATGAGGCGGTATCATGGGGCAAAGAAGACCCAAGGGGCAAATATGTCCAGTGCTACTGCGAGGCGACTATCGCCCTGCCGATTATCGCTCATGCCTTAGCAGAGAGAGTCACAACCAAACGTGAGGGCCGACAACTGGCGAAGTTCTTCAAGGATTGATCATTTTTTCCAGAAGCCGGGTAGAAATAAAACCAGGACTGTAAACAGCTCCAGCCTGCCGACGATCATCAGAATCGACAGCACGATCTTGCCGACAGCGGGTATCACGGCGTAGTTCTCTGTCGCGCCGACCACACCGAAGCCGGGACCGATATTTGCAAAGCAGGCGATCGAAGCGGAGAAAGCGGATAGTATCGGAGTCTCCTGATCCGGAATCAGGGTACTCATCACCAACGATCCGATCAAAAACAAGGCTATATAGACAACAAAAAACGCCAGCACTTCCCTGACCACATCCTCTCCCACCGGGCGTTTGCCCAGCTTGACCGCCCGTACGGCGTGGGGTTGAAATGAATTCATGATCGTGTTAAAAGCGGCCTTGGCCAGGATAATCACCCGCGATACCTTCATCCCGCCCCCGGTCGAACCTGCTGAACCGCCGATAAACATCAGGACCACCATCAGAAGTTTCGACAGCGAGGGATACAGATTCGAATCCTCGGTTCCGAAACCGGTCGTCGTACACATCGAGACCGCCTGGAAAACCGGTTTTATGATATTATCCAGGGTAGTCTGATGAAGCCCCCATGTATTAGCCAAAATCAATGCAGAAAAAACTGCCAGTATCCCTAAATAAGTTCGCAGTTCATAATCGCGTACAGCATCGTTAAATTTGCGCCTCAGAATCAGGTAATAAAGCGAGAAATTGACTCCTGCCAGAATCATGAAAACCGTAATGATAATCTCGATCACGGGATCGTTGTAGTAAGCAATCGATTCATTGCGGGGCGAGAATCCGCCCGTAGCCATACAGGCCAGAGAATGACAGATAGAATCGTAGAAACTCATTCCTGCCATCATCAGGCAGACGGTCTCGACCGCGGTAATGACAGCATATATCGCCCACAGCATCCCGGCAGTCTGTTTGAGCTTGGGTTTGAGGCCGTCGGAAATCGGCCCGGGGACTTCCGATTTGAACATATGCTTGGCACCGATTCCGAGCTGTGGCAGAATCGCGATAAACAGCACGATAATACCCATACCGCCCAGCCATTGTGAAAGCGCTCGCCAATAAATTAAGGCGCGCGAGACAGAATTCAAATCAGTGATCGCGGTCGCCCCGGTGGTAGTAAACCCGGAAACCGCCTCGAAGAAGGCATCGACCGGATTCAATACGCCCTCGAGCACAAACGGCACCGCGCCCAGAATCGAAACCGCGAACCATCCCAGACCAACCACCGCGATAGCTTCCCTGGCATGAAGCGCGTCGATATTCTTGTCGCCCAGAAAACGCAGTCCCAACCCGACAGCAATGCAGAGCAGAGTCGAAACCGCCATGATTATTACAGTGTCGGTAGAATCTAAAAACACGGCCCAGATAATCGAGGTAGCCATAAACAGACCGCATCCCACCAGAAGAAGGCTCAGAAAATATGCTACTGCACGGTAATTCATGACAAATCAGACCGAGAACAATTTTTCTATTTTGGGGCGAACATTGGGTGTGGTGAAAAGGATTACAGTGTTGCCGGGTTCGATTACATCTTCACCGCTGGGGATAATCACGCCGGCCTCGGAAGCCAGCGCGCCGACAATCGCCCCCTTGGGAAACTTGACTTCTTTTAACGGTTTGCCGACCGCCTTGGATTTATCTGATGCCACCAGTTCGATTATCTCGGCTTTGCCACCTTCCAGGATCGAAACTCCGATGATCTCCCCCCGACGGACATACTTCAGAATCTGGTTGGCCGCCACCAGACGAGGTGACACAGTGGCATCGATACCGACCTGTTCATAGAGTTCCTGGTAGGCCGGTTTATGCACCAGCACTATCGCCTTACGAGCGCCCAGTTTCTTGGCGATCAAACCGGACAGAAGGTTGATCTCTTCCCCGTGAGAGACCACCGAGACGAGCGCATCGCAAGTGGAGATTCCGAGTTCTGCCAGAAGATGCATATCGGTACCGTCGCCGTTGACCACCAGGACATTATCGAGCTCCTCGGATAACTTACGGCAGATCGACTTGTCCCTTTCAATCAGGGTGATATCGATATTCTCTTTTTGCATCGAACGTGCGATCGAAAAGCCGATATTGCCACCCCCCACGATCACCACTTTGCGTGCCGAGCCCCGTTTCTTTTTGCCGAACAGGTTCTCGACCTGCGGGATAGTATCGACCTGCCCGATTACAAATAGCTCGTCATTGAGAAGCAGTTCGTCCTCGCCTGAAGGTACGATCAGCTTGTCGTCACGCAGGATCGCCGCCACCAGGGAATTGCGGGGCATCGCCAGATCCTTCAGCTTTTTACCGACCGCCTTGAGTTGTTCATCGAGTGGAAGCTGGATCAGTTCGATCCGATTCTGGGCATAGTTTTCAACCATCACCGCCCCGATCGACCGGATCTGTTTTAAAAATTCATTGGCGGCCAGAAGATGAGGCGAGATCACCATATCGATTCCGAGCACATCGTGGTAAAACCCGGTCTCGCCCTCGATATAATCCTGAGTCGATACCCGCGCAATCACTTTCTTTGCGCCCAGTTGTTTGGCTGTATAAGTGCACAGCAGGTTTACCTCTTCATCGTCGGTGACCGCGATCAAAAGATCGGCTTTGCCTGCTTCGGCTTTACGAAGGGTTGCAAGCGATCCGCCCGGACCGGTCAATGCCAGCACATCCATCAGTTCCTCGGCTTCAGCCAGGGCGGCCGAGGATGAGTCTATGATCGTGACGTTATGTTTTTCTTTTGATAAGTAGAGGGCGATATGCTTGCCGACTTCGCCCATACCCACAACGACTATATTCATATATATATCCTGTTAATTTGAGAGGAACTTATATTGGCATATCCCGCATGTCAATTAAATAAATCCTGCGCAGGATGATTGGGTTTCGATACTTGAGCGTTGTGGTTTAGTTATTTCATCGGCTGTTTCAGATACAAATTGACTGCACATTCTCGAACAGGTTATAACACTTGATGTAAGGGTAGATATGCGTCTCGGGTCAAAGCTCTCTATGGATGTTTGATATAATGTACTGAGTCAGGAGTCCCCTCCTGAGGTTTCTCAAATCTCTGTGGAGATTTGAGTTACTGTTATCCTACTGATTATTTGTTTTTTCGATCAGGTTGTAGCGTTTGATATAACGGGCGATAAGCTCGGCTACATAGACATGACCGCGTTCGTTGTAGTGGATATAGTCTTTAAGCTCTGGATCA
>WJMC01000101.1 GCA_014728145.1 Candidatus Zixiibacteriota bacterium
AAGTGCTGTAAACGGAATTAAACAGCACATAATCGGTCGTAAGATCAGCACCCCAGCCTTTTGAACTTGCCTTTCCGTTGTGCAGATCTAGTTTGACCTGGATATGGGATTCACGCAGTAATTTTTTCAGGTAGTTTTTATCTTTCTGTATCGGCCTGCCCTTTTCGAGCACGAGCACCAACTCGCTCTCATCACCCAGATACAGATCAACTTTTTCATAGTTAAAAGGCACCCCCGCATTGCCGGCCGCGCAGATAATCCGCCCCCAGTTGGGATCCCGGCCGAATATAGCGGTTTTGACAAGAGTGGAATTGGAAATCGTACGAATCAACTGCCTGGCAATCTTCTCGCTGGGCGCATGAATGACCGAATACTCAATATATTTCGAAGCCCCCTCGCCGTCGGAGACAATCAGCTTGGCCAGATGCATCATCATCGTTTCCAGTTGTTCTTTGAATATGTCATAACCGACATCTCTTTTGGTTTTGATCATCTCGTTTTCGGCCATACCGTTGGCCAGCACCGCCACCATATCGTTGGTGGAGGTATCACCATCCACGGTGATCATGTTGAAAGATCTGTTTACCGATTCTTTCACCATCCGCTTCAAAAGTTTCGGATCGATCGATACGTCTGTAACAATAAAAGCCAGCATGGTTGCCATATTGGGATGTATCATCCCCGATCCTTTGGCGATCCCCGCTATATTGACCTCGAAACCGTCGATATCGAATTCCAGGAAACCTTCTTTGGCAAATGTATCCGTGGTCAGTATGGCGTTGGCGACAAACGACCCCGCCTTGGATCTGGATGAGAGTTTCTTGACATTTTTGCGGATGCCCCTGACTATATCCTCAGTGGGAAACGGTTCCCCGATCAGGCCTGTCGATGCGACCAATACCATCTCTTTTTCGATCCCGAGTTCCTCGGCGGTTGCCTCAGCCATCGCATGAGCTCCCTCAAGCCCCTGCTTGCCGGTGCAGGCGTTGGCATTGCCGGCATTGATTACGATCGCCTGAGCCTGGCCGTCGGCGATATGCTTTTTTGATACCTTGAGCGGCTCGGCTAGAACTTTATTTTGAGTAAACACAGCGGTCGCGCTGGCCGGAACTTCGGAATATATTATTGCCAGATCCCTGCGCATCGATTTTACGCCGATATGGGCACCCCAGCATTTTATACCGCGCACATTGGTAATATTTTTCAGCATATTCATTGAACTCTCCTATCCCGATAATCAAGCCGTAAATTTCTACGGATTTACCGGTACCTGTTGCAGGCCCGCGGTCTGGTCAAAACCGAACATGATATTCATGTTCTGCACCGCCTGACCGGCTGCTCCCTTTACCAGATTGTCGATTACGCTGACGATGATAATCATTTTAGTACGATTGTCAAAGGTTACATGAATATCGCAGTAATTCGTTCCGCGCACATCCTTGAGCGCAGGCGGATCTTTACGCATTCTAACAAACGGTGAGTATTCGTAGAACTTCTGATAAAGCTCATTCAATGAATCCTCGTCTACAGATCCTGTCGGCCGGGCGTAAATCGTGGACAGTATCCCCCGGTCGACCGGGAGCAGATGAGGCGAGAACTGAACCAGTGTGGCTTTTTCGGATACCCGCTCCAGTATCCCCTGTATCTCTATCGTGTGTCGGTGATGCTTGAGATTGTAAGCTTTGAAGTTGTCGCTGACATTGGGAAAATGGGTAACCGGCTTGGCCTTCACCCCGGCCCCGGTCACACCCGACTTGGAATCTATTACAATCGGTTTGGTTTCGATCATCCCCTCCGCCAGCAGAGGCACAACTCCAAGTATCGCCCCGGTCGGATAGCATCCGGGATTGGCGATCAGGCGGGCATCCTTGACCTGATCGGCATAAAGCTCCGGCAAACCGAAGACCGCTTCGTCGAAACCTTCCGGGTAGACATGCTTCATCTGATACCAGTCCTCATAGACCTCGGGCGAGGACAGACGGAAATCTCCCGACAAATCGACTATCTTAAAAGAGCGATCCTTAAACCTTTTGACCATGTCCATCGAGACGCCGTGAGGAAGTGCCAAAAAGACCAGATCGAGGTCGCATTCATCGATTTCTTCGATCGAAATCAGTCTGTGATCACAGATCCCTTTAAAAAAGGGATGGACGTCAGAGAAAGCCTCGCCTGATCGAGATTCGGAGGTAATCGCGGTGATCTCTGCTTCCGGATGATGAACCAGGAGTCGGGCCAGTTCCGATCCGGTGTAGCCTGTTGCTCCAACTATTCCGATACGTTTTTTATTCATCGCTTTTAACCGCTTTCAATGCTTCTTTGAGTGCTGACATTATCTTGTTCATATCCTCTTCTTCTATATTCAAAGGCGGTACCAGCCTCAGGACATTGCCGGCAGTAGCATTGGCCAGGACGCCCCTGTTGAGCATCTCCTGGACCAGAGGACGGGTATCGAACTCGAACTCGATACCGATCATCAATCCCAAACCCCGAAATTCTTTAATCGAGGCCTCGTTTAAGCCTTCAATCTGCTTTTTAAACCAGCCGTGTTTTTCTTCAGCCTGCTGAAGCAGGTTCTCCTCTTCAATCACATCCAGCACGGCCAATGCAGCCGCGCAGACCAGCGGATTTCCGCCGAACGTGGTGCCATGATCGCCGAACTCTATCTCGGAACTGACCTTTTCGCTGGATAAAATGGCTGAAATCGGGGTCCCCCCACCGAGCGCTTTGGCCAGCGTCATGATGTCCGGCTTGACATTGTGATGCTGGAAAGCGAACATCTTGCCGGTGCGCCCCATACCGCATTGGATCTCGTCGAATATCAGGACGATATCATTCTCATCGCAGAATGTGCGCAGTTCTTTTAGAAATGAGCCTTCGGCAATGTTGATACCGCCTTCGCCCTGCACAGGCTCGATTATGATAGCGGCGGTTTCCCTGTCGGCTGAATCCCTGACCGCGTTCATGTCGTTAAATGGAATCTTTTTAAATCCTGCAGGAATCGGATCGAAACCCTTCTGCATCTTCTCCGCCCCGGTGGCAATCGTTGCCAGCGTTCGACCATGAAAGCAACCATCAAATGAAATGATTGTCCCGCCACGTCCCCTGCTGTGGGCATATTTACGGGCAATCTTGAACGCGCCCTCGACTGCTTCCGCCCCGCTGTTGCCAAAAAATACCCGCTCCAGGCCGGACAACACGGTCAGTCTTTTGGAGAGTTCGACCTGGGGTACGCTGAGGTAAAAATTAGATACATGAATCAGCCTGGCCGCCTGCTCCCGGATCGCTTTTACGACTTTGGGGTGGCAGTGACCGACGCTGTTGACAGCGATACCCGCCAGAGCATCGACATACTCATTGCCATCGATATCCCAGGCATGAGAACCACTCGCTCTTTCAAGTGTCAATGGATAACGCTTGAACGTCTGCAGGTAATGTTTCTGGTCAAGATTTGAATACTTTTTGTTTAACTCATGTGACATATAAAACTTCCCATAAATTCTATCTTGTGATTTTAGTTCCGACCTGTTTATTGTCGGCAACAGCCAGTATCTGATCCGGCAGGGTGCCGTTAATGATGCGAGCCGAGCGGGTGCCTTTGTTGACCGCAATTTCGCACGATTCAATCTTGGGGATCATCCCGCCCTGTATCACATCGTCCTTCACCAGATCGTCAATTTCATCCAGCTTGATATCAGAGATAATCGAAGCAGGATCATCCTTATCACGCAAGAGCCCGTCGACATCGGTCAGGATAACATACTGGACAGCGTCCAGGGCTCCGGCTACATGGGCCGCGAACATATCGGCGTTGATATTGTAATCTGTTCCGCTCTTATCCGAGGCCAGGCAGGTTATAACCGGAATGTAATCATTCTGCAAGAGCAACTTGATCAAAGCGGGATCGACATCGATTACATCGCCGACCTGCCCCAGATCGACTTCTTCAACCTGGCCTTCAATCATCCGCCGGTGCATCCGTTTCACAGCGGTAACTATCTTTCCATCCTTTCCGGATAATCCGACCGCTTTGTAACCGAGTGAATTGACCAACCTGACCAGGCTTCCATTGACCTTGCCCTTCAGCGCCATCTCCACGTATTCGAACGCCTCGGCGGTGGTCTTCCTGTGGCCTTCGATGAATTCAGATTCTATTTTAGCTTCTTCCAGAGCTCGTTTGATAAACGGCCCACCGCCATGCACGATAACAACATTAAAGCCCTTTTCCTTGAGCAGGCAGAAATTTTTCACTACCCGGTTTTTCAAGTTTTCATCGATCATGGCGTTTCCGCCATACTTAAACAGAATTACCGGTCTTTCAGAATAGCTGATCATCGATTATTAGAAATATAAGTTAGTGATAGCATCCAATTCATTGGCCCTGCATTATCCGGGCACTCACAGGATTCAACAAAACGTCTGTATGATTGTTCCATGTTTGCCATTATCGCGATTGACATATCTCCACATCGGAGATGCAGTCTTCACCGCCTTCATGAATTTCGCAAAAGCACTAATTATCTGTTCAGGTTGTACAAGCAACAGAATCTCAGTAACATCGGCTGAAACATAACAGCCCTGAACAAGGTTGTAATAATAAACAAGCTTTTTGAATATATCAAAACCCAAATCTGAAATTGTTTTATTTTCGAATATATTTTTAGAAAGGGATCATTATGTCCGCTGATAAAATTGTAGAATTGGACAGTCTTTTAAGTCTTACTCAGCACGACGATCAATTTCTTCTGGATGTGCGCCCGATTGCCGCTTACAACGGCTGGACACTCGAGGGTGAACCTCGCGGAGGTCATATTAAGTCCGCGAAAACATTCCCGTTAAGCTGGACAGAATTTTCAGGTTGGCAAAAGCTTCTCGACAAAAAAGGCATCGACCCCGAGAAAAGGATAATTGTGTACGGCTATAACGCCGCTCAATCCGCTGAAATGGCCGATAAGCTGGCACAATCCGGCTACCGTGATGTGCGCAGGTTCGATCGATTTATGCACTGGTCGGCGGACAGCTCTCTACCCATGGATCACCTGCCTCGCTTTAAACAGCTTGTTTATCCCGGATGGGTCCAGGGCCTGATCACGGGCGAAAATTCCCCTCATTATGATAATTCCAGATATGTCATCTGCCACGCCAGCTTCAGGTATCGCGAGGATTACGAATCGGGACATATCCCCGGCGCGATCCACATGGACACCGAAGATCTGGAATCCTCAAAAGACTGGAACCGTCGTTCACCGGCAGATATTCGCCGGGCCCTGCTAAAGCAGGGCATCACTAAAGACACCACGGTCGTCCTGTACGGCAGATTCAATCATCCCAACAACGAGGATGAATACCCGGGCCGGCTGGCCGGTCATCTGGCGGCGATGCGTTGCGCGCAGATTATGCTCTATGCCGGTGTTGAAGATGTGCGCATCTTAAACGGCGGTATGGCGGCCTGGCGCGAGGAAGGTTTCGATATGATTACCGAAGAAGGCGAAGTTGTCTCGGCCGATAATTTCGGAACCGAAATCCCTCATAATCCGAACTTGATCATCGACACGCCCGAAGCCAAACAGCTGTTGTCATCGAAGCGAGGAGAACTGGTCAGTATCCGGAGCTGGAAAGAATTCATCGGCGATGTCAGCGGTTACAACTATATCGAAAAAGTCGGCAGAATTCCAGGGGCGGTGTTTGGCAACTGCGGAAGCGACGCCTACCACATGGAAAACTACCGCAATATTGATCATACCATGCGTGAATACCATGAAGTAGCCGAAATCTGGGCTGACAGCGGAATTACTCCGGACAAGCGTATCGCTTTTTACTGCGGGACAGGATGGCGCGCCAGCGAAGCGTTCTTCAATGCCTATATGATGGGCTGGCCGAATATCGCTGTTTACGATGGGGGCTGGATGGAATGGAGCAGTGATCCGGAAAATCCGATCGAAGTCGGTATACCGGAAGACCAGGTGCCGGCCTGGCAGAGTTAGTCCGTCTGACACCGGTCCGGTTTTCAAATTACGTCAGTTGAATCTCGGCTTGCGGACTTCCCAGATTGAATCGACGAAATAGCGCTTGGAATCATAGAGGTTTGCCATAACAGAAAAGCCGTTGCGGTTGGCCAGCCTTTCGATATCTGAC
>WJMC01000102.1 GCA_014728145.1 Candidatus Zixiibacteriota bacterium
GATCATAGCATTTTTAAACCAGATTGCGACCGATGCCGGTGATTATTACGGCGATACCGATAACGATCAGATCCCGCGTGATTTCAATCTCGGCCAGAATTATCCCAACCCGTTCAATCCGACCACTACAATCGCTTATGACCTCGATCGTGATTTTGAACAGGTCAGCCTGAAGATCTACAATATCCTCGGTCAGGAAGTCAAGACCCTGGTGAACGGCCCGCAGGATGCCGGCAGATACGAGGTACGCTGGGATGGAACCGCGCAGGACGGAAGCCGTACGGCCACAGGTGTCTATTTCTACCGGCTGGACACCGGAGATAATTACCAGAGCCGTAAAATGCTTCTGATGAAATAGCAATTATTATCCGACTTGTATAGTAAGCTAACCCGCCAAAATGGCGGGTTTTTTTTATTAGATTATTGAAGTTTAGGGAAATCTGCATATATTGGCGGGTATTACAGTATAAACAGACTGAAAATGGGAGATGACTATGAAATCCTGGCAACGCTTAATTCTCTTCATGATCTTGTTATCACTGATTGCATTTACCAGCGCTTCAGGGCGTCAAAAATACATTTGCCGATATGCGATTGAAGTTTTTTCAGCCAGCTTCGAAAGTGACAAACCCCTGCCTCCGGTCTATCCGGAGATGTGGATGATCAAGTATCCCACCGGCAATGTCTACTTTGCTGATGACGCCGACAAACTTCTCAACCGCGATTTCGACCTGACCAGTCTGGTCAAGCTGGGCTCGTGGCGCATAGTCGACAAGGCCGACGATTCGATCATGCTGACTTATTCCAATATCAAGCAGGATGGTGTCAAAGGATGGGAATACAAGCTCAGGGCTGAACCGTACCTGGGACGTATGGTCAGCCGTGTCGATAATTTCCTGCTCAGAGAAGGCAAGGAGTTCTTACCGTTTTCGATCATGATGATTCAGGATCCGACCATGGTCTATGCATTCCGCCCCGATTCCACTTCGAACGAATCGATCTTCGTCTTTTTCTCGTACACATTCCATGGCAACTTCCCGAAATCTCTACTGGCGCAGTTTTCCGAGAAGGATCCTTATGAGGGCGCGCCCTTTGATCCGTTCAGCTTCGTCTTTCCGCCTCCCGCGAAGAAACCGGAGCTGATTTATCAGGCTGAAGCCCAGTATCCTGAAAATTTAAAGAGGCTTCGTCGTTCCGGGCAGTCCAATTTACGGGTTTTGATTGATGTTGACGGTACGGTGAGTTTTGCCAATGTCGTCAAGCGCTCACGCTATACGCCGTTCGATGTCAATGCCAAAGATGCCGCTTATAAATCGCTGTTTAAACCAGCTCTGGATAAAAACGGCGATCCGATACCGGCCTGGTATCCGATGGAAGTGATTTACGATCCGAATAAATAGGCCCGAATAAAACAGGTGATTTTTAATTCATCGATAAACCTGGCCCATCCCGGCTTCGGTAGCGCGAATGGAAACGACAGCCCGCTGGTCGCCTTCGACGTTCGTCTCAAGTTGCTGGCAAGCGCTGTTTTGATCGCAGTTATCGCCATTACACTGAATCCACTGGCTTATTTGTTTGCCAGCCTGTTTATGGGCGCGGTTATTTATGTTGCACGCCTGCGGTTGCGGGAGGTGTCGAGTTACGTTACGCCGTTTCTGCTTATCGCTTTGGCAACTTTGGTTTTGCATCTGCTGTTTTCACCCGCGCACGGAAGGGTATATCTCGACTTATACCTGTTTAAGATATCATCTGGTAATCTGGTTACAGGTCTGACCTATGCCTGGCGGGTAATGCTTTTCTTTGCGGTAGCCCTGGTTTTTAACTTTACCACCAGCGCGTTAGATCTGGCCGATGGGATCGTCAGGTTGCTGAGACCTCTCAGGATTATTCGCGTGCCTATCGACCAGCTCGGTTTGATGATGTTTCTGGCGATGAGGTCGATCCCGCTTCTGTTCGATGAACTGCGCCAGATTCGAGCCGCCCAGATTTCCCGTGGAGTTGATACCGGCGGCAGTCTAATCAAGCGAATCAGAACACTCCCGGGACTTCTATCAGCTCTGCTGTCAGCGCTCTTGAGGCGTGCCGATAAAATGTCTGAATCGCTTATACTGCGGGGGTACTCACCAGGACGCAAAAGATCGTCGATCAAGCTGTACCAGCTTCAGACCGAGGACTTCCTGTTCGAGGCCGTGTTTCTGCTGGTCATGTTAATTCTCTTTTTGTCGATATATCATGCCGAATTTTAAACTGACTATCGAATACGATGGTACCGGCTTTTCAGGCTGGCAGGTTCAGCCCGGACTTCGGACTGTACAGGGTGAGATAGAAAAAGCCCTCGAGAACCATCTCGGTTACGAGGTTAAAATCACCGGCGGTGGCAGAACCGATGCCGGTGTTCATGCTCTGGGGCAGACAGCCAGTTTCAAAGCGGATATTGACTGGGGAGCTGATGCTGTTCGCAAGGCTATAAATGGAGTGCTTCCAGATGATATTCTTATTGTAGACTGCTCCGAAGTCGGAGACGATTTCAACGCCCGTTTTTCCGCGCTGTCTCGGCACTATCGGTATCAGATTTATAGTGACCGTTCCAGCCTCCGTCGCAATCTGTTCTGGTGCTACGAGGATAAGCTGGATTTCGATCTGCTCCAGACGATGGCGTCGTATATCCGCGGTGAACATGATTTCGCATCCTTCTGTGTCAAGAAATCCCAGAAGCCATCCAACCTCTGCCGGGTCGAAAAATCATACTGGACAAACGATGGCAAAGAGTTTACTTTCCAGATCATATCCAACCGTTTCCTGCATGGTATGGTCAGGAGTCTGGTTGGGAGTATGATCAAGGTCAATGCCGGGTCGCTGGAGTTGTTCGAGTTCAAGGACCTGATAGACAATCCCGAGAGATCGGAGAAAGTGCTGACTGCTCCGGCAAACGGCTTGTATCTGGTGGAAATTCGATACTGATCAATATACAATCCAACAGGATGGAGGCATCGTAGTGAAATTTTTTATCGACACCGCTGATATAAAAGAAATCAAGGCAGCCAATGCTATGGGTGTGCTCGACGGGGTTACTACCAATCCGAGCCTGATTTCGAAAGTCGAAGGCAAGTTCGAGGATATAATTCTTGAAATCTGTGAAGAGGTCGACGGACCGATTTCGGCCGAGGTAACCGCCACTGATTTTGACGGTATGATGAAAGAGGGGCAGCACCTGGCCGGACTGCATAAGAATATAGTGGTCAAAATCCCCTGTACGCTGGAAGGTCTCAAGGCCACCAAAGCCTTAAACGACAAGGATATCCGGGTCAACATGACACTGGTGTTCTCACCCACCCAGGCACTTTTGGCGGCCAAAGCGGGGGCGGCCTATTGTTCACCTTTTGTCGGCCGTCTGGATGACATCTCGCAGTACGGCATGGATCTGATCGAGCAGGTGGTCACGATTTACAGCAACTATGGCTACCAGACCGAGGTGCTGGTGGCCTCGATCAGAAATCCCCTGCATGTGGTCGAAGCGGCCCTTATGGGTGCGGATGTCTCCACGATTCCATTTAAGGTTATCAGCCAGTTGGTCAAACATCCCCTGACCGATATCGGTTTGCAGAAGTTTTTGGCCGACTGGGAAAAGGTAAAAGAGCGGATATGATCGAAAGATATACCCTTCCCGAAATGGGTGCATTATGGACCGACGAGCATAAATTTGCCACCTGGCTTGAGGTTGAGATAGCCTCCTGTGAGGCCTGGTCTGAAATCGGTAAAATCCCTGCTGACGCTGTTGAAAGAATTCGCAAAAACGCTGCCTTTTCAATCGAAAGAATCCTGGAAATCGAACAGCGTACTCATCACGATGTAGTCGCTTTTGTAACTAATGTGGGTGAATCTCTCGGTGAGGATGCCGTCTGGATCCATTACGGCCTGACATCATCAGATGTGCTCGATACCGCCAATGCGGTGATTCTCAAACAGGCGGGTGAAAAGATCGCTGTCAAACTGGATGATATCCTGGCAGTCCTTAAAGACAAGGCTTACGAGTATAAGGATCAGCCTCAGATCGGTCGAACTCATGGGATCCATGCCGAACCGACCTCCCTGGGGCTCAAGTTCGCGCTCTGGTATGATGAGATGAATCGAAATCGTCGGCGTCTGCGAGATGCGATCGAGGTCATCGCGGTCGGCAAGATTTCCGGAGCGGTCGGTGCCTATGGCAATATCGATCCTCGGCTGGAAGAAATCATCTGCAGGAAGCTCGACCTTAAGTCGGCTCCGATCTCGACCCAGGTCAACAGCCGTGACCGCTATGCCGAATTTATCTGGGCGCTGGCTATGATTGCTACCACGCTGGATAAGATCGCGCTCGAACTTCGTCACCTGCAACGCACAGAAGTTCGCGAACTGGAGGAGGGATTCAGAAAAGGACAGGCCGGTTCCTCGGCGATGCCTCATAAAAAGAACCCGATCTCGGCCGAGAATATCTGCGGGATGGCGCGGGTGATGCGTTCCAACCTCATGACTGCTCTGGAAAATGTTCCGCTCTGGCATGAACGTGACATTTCACATTCATCGGCTGAGCGAGTGATACTTCCGGACACCACAATCGGAGTGCATTACATGCTCAACCGGGTTACGAAGATTCTCAAGAATATCGTGGTCTACCCGGAAAACCTCAGGCGCAATCTGGAATTGACCGGGGGACTGTATGTCTCCGGGAGACTGCTCCTGTATTTGACCGAAAAACTTGGTTCACGTACCGATGCCTATGAAATCGTTCAGCGTGCCGCCCATACCGCCTGGCATAAAGGTGGCGATTTCAAGACCGAGATTCTGGATGATCCACAAATCAGGGAAAGAGTTGAGAGCGAGCAGATAGAAAAACTGTTTGATCTGAAGACCTATCTCGGAAATACGGACATGATCCTCGAGCGGATTTTTAAATGAAGCTTTCTTCCGAATCTTTCAGGTTTCTGATACCCGGAATTCTGTTGTTCATATTGATCGGTCTGATGACTATCGCTATCGACCACGCGCTGTTTTCGTACCTGCTCATTGCTGTTACTCTGTACATATTTATTATCGTGTTTTTTTTTCGCGACCCGGATCGCGCTACTCCGGATAATCCGTATGCGGTAGTTGCTCCGGCTGATGGCCGGGTGATCGCCGTCGATGAGAATATCCCGGATTATTTCAGGGGGTTTAAAAAACGTGTGTCGATATTCTTGTCGATGCTGGATGTACATATCAACCGAGTACCTGTCGATGGTAAAATTAACCGGGTGGATCAC
>WJMC01000103.1 GCA_014728145.1 Candidatus Zixiibacteriota bacterium
ATAACGGCCGTCAGCTAACTGTGTGACCTGCTGTCCGAGCAGATTGTAGACGGTGATGTTGATGTCTGCCGGTTGATCGAGCGAAAAGCTGATCACCGTCTCGCCGTTAAATGGGTTCGGGTAGTTCTGTTCGAGCGTGTATTTTAGCGGAAGAACATCGGATTCATCTTCATCCTGATCGAGCGAGCTCGAAAAGGATACTGTGAAGTCAGCCGTCATCAAATCGGATGATTCCGAGATATCGGTTATCGCTACCAGTGTATTATTTCCATCGTAGGAAAGGCTGGCAGGTTCCGAGACCGGAGTGAAGGCTGTATTCCCGCTGGTGCCCGGAAAGGGGTCACCGCTGTTACCGTAGGAAGCTTTACGTTCCAGCTCATACAGGTTGTCAGCCTGTTCCAGTGCGACCATATAATGGCCTTTGCCGTCTTTCTGCGACGGATACCATTCGTTATCGTTTGTGAGGACACTCTCGTCTATATGCCAGATCAGAAGACCGTCACCGGGAAGGCCCTCGTCATAGCTTTTACGCTGGCGGTTCTCTACTAAGAAATATTCATTAGCGATACTCTTGCCTTCGGTCCAGAGCTTGTATATCACTGCCGAATCCTCGACTGCCGGAATCCGGACATTGTTTGAGTTTGCGCCAATCACTCTCGGTTCAGCGAACCCGAGTTCGATTTTCGACCAGGCGTCCAAATGCGCGGGAGCATCGCCAAGATAACCGTTCCAGGCCCCGGTCGACATGACCGACCATTTGCCGATACCGCGCGAGGAATAGTCGGTGTCGTACAGATCCGGCAGTCCCAGCACATGGCCGAGTTCATGGACATACACTCCGCAGGTCATATCGCCGGCTTCGCTCCAGTATTCAGGCATCATACTGTAATCCCGGATATACACGCCATCTCTTTGGCGGGCATTTATTGACCACTTATGTGACCAGATATCATGCTGGTTGAAAGGGTAGGAGAATTCCGCTCCTGTGCCGGAATGGATTATGATCAGGCCGTCGACATAGCCGTCGTGGTCGTTGTCGTATTTGCTGAAGTCGACATATTGATCGGCCGCGTCGACCGCCTCCTCGACAAGTTTCTGGGCGTTGTGCGGATATGGATCATAGAGACCATAAGTCCGCGGGGGGGCATAATAACCGACATCCTCAGGGGCGGTGAACCAGCCTGTCTCTGAGGGCAGGTCGAGTGTCTGTATATTCAGCTTGCCGTATGAGTTCTCGAGAAAATAGTCCCGTACGGAGCCATGCTGTCCGCTGTAAATGAGGTTATCGAAAAACGAGGCTTCTGAAATCGCGGGTCGATCGGGGAAGTCGATCAGTATTGCCAGTACTTTAAAAGTGTCTGAGGCTAAAGAGGCCTTTTTGAGATCGACACTTCCCGGCGAATCTATGCCCGCTGAACGACAGAAATTCTGTAAATGATCGTAATCAGCGAGGCTCATCGGTACACTCTTTTGACCGCGGTTGCTCTCGCTATTGTCCGGATGCGGAGGCATCGCGTCGAGGCCGTTCGTATAACCAATCGTGAGCAGTACTAAGGCTGTGGCAAAAATCCTGATTCGGCTTTTCATAGCGCCTCCGCATTTCATGAAGTGATCTCTATCCGTGCTATTATTTTGCAAAGCGGATGCCGTCAGCAGATGTATTGCAGGTTTATTGCTGGTCGTAATCTGTTGTTATACAGTGTATTATGTCCTATGTGAGGGGTGTTTCGATCTGAACTGCGGGGGGTTCTCTGATGTTGTGGGATGCTTCCCATAGCGGGTATGGTTATTATGGTTATCATCCAATAAAAAACCCGCCCGGATAATCCGGACGGGCAAGAGGCAGTTAGTATATGGCAGAAGTCAGCTAAAATGTCAAACCGGTCGAGAGCGCCAGCCCGAGGCCTTTGCCACCGAACGGCAGAAGTGAACCGGACGCCAGGTAGGCAAAATCGAACTTGAAGCCACCCAGGTTGAGTCCAAAACCTACCGCGCCCTGGGTACCGTCGGAACCACCCAGCGAGAACCCGAGCCTGAGAGGCAGGAAGCTGAAATAATGCGCTTCACAGCCGAGAGAGAGTTCCGGTGTGGTGGAAACGTTGCCGAGATTTTTAAAACCCTGCTTGAGGTCGAAACTCAACAGGAAACTCTTGTAATTTGTAGACGCGCCCAGTGCCAGTTGTGGCGCCAAAGAACTCGAAAACGACCCGATTTCTTCTTCATAGTCTTCGGAAGTGTAGGTTGTGTCGCCGTCCTCATCGGAGTTTTCCAGTGTGGCCTCGTTGGCATTGAAAACATAGGTGTTAAGCTTGTTTTCATTGCTCCAGCTGATAGTCGAAATCAGGTTCGTGACAGCCAGTGAGAAAGTCCAGTCCTGTCCGTGATGCATCGACAGCCCGACATCGGCGCCGAACCCGGAACCGCCCTGGGAGGTCTTGATGGCCACACTGCCGTCGGAATCGATACCGCTGGCACGGGTGACCAGGTAGCCCTCGGCTTCTTCGACCTTGGCATAGGTGATACCCTGGATGTACTTGAGATTGACGCCCCAGTTGAGTTTGCCCCAGCGCGTGCTGGCCAGGTGCGAGGCGTAGGCCAGGTTGATGTCGGCATGACCGACCGCTTCACCGTCGGCATCAGAAACGTCGATCGAATCACCCATCGTATTGCCGTTGAAGATCAGCTCGAAGACTTCTTTGTCCATAGTCAGGTCGCCGTCAGCCGAACCGGTAAGGCCAAAAGCCAGTTTTCCACGGGTGACCAAAAAGGCGGAAGCACCGCTTTCGAAGTTGCCCTGCAGTCCCGATGACGGTATCTTGGAGAGGATGTCGTCTTTATCCGACTGGCTCAGGTGTTCGCCGTTATATTTCGTATAATCTGAGTACGAGAACGAATTGTTCGACAGATCGACCCCTGCAGAGAAGAGCTGGACGCTGAGGTTATGGCCTCCGTCGAGGGCCAAATTGGCCGGATTAATACCGATGGCGTCGTAATCGCGGGCCAGGGAGGTGAAACTTTTGGCCAGTGACATACTGCGCGCTCCCGAATACTGACCGGCATTGAGCGCCAGGGGCAGTGCCAGAAGCACCGCCACGAAGACTATAATCAAAAATCTGGTTTTCATAGTTTTGCTCCTGTATATATATCCTTAGTCACCCATGCGAGTGTTGAGGGTGATGTAAGCTTCGATTTCAAGATAATCAGAGTTGATAATTTCGACAGCCTGACCGTTCGTACCCGGAAGAGTCAGTTTCTGGCCGATAAACAGTGTCTCGTTCTCGATAATATCGAGATCGCTGTCAGTCAGGTTGATGACGATGTTTGAGAGTGTAGCTGATGACACCTTCCCGTCAGCACCGAGCTGGCCGGCGGAGACCGTTTCCGGACCGATCAGCAGTTCCGGGGATTCATAGAGAGTGGTCGAATCGCCCGAAAAATAGAGTTCCACCGTGCAACCGAAAGGAAGATGGTTAGTCAGCGTGGCATACATGGTTCCGCTGTTGAGACGATCCGAGACTTCATCGATGTCATCCTGGTCGATCTCGGTCGAATTGATATCGCCTTCGAATTCGGTCTGACCGATTTTGAATTTCAATGGTGAATTGATATCCGCGGTGCCCCAGATTCGACTTCCGGAATATACAGACCCGGAAGTGGAACCGTCACCAGCGGTCGCAATTCCGCTTATCGTGATGGTCTGTGGAACAGGATCGGTCAGTGTCGACAGGTCGCTGATGGTAATCTGTGTCACACCCGGATCCTGGGGCGATCCGCCGTTGAGATTGCCGACGATATTCAGATTCTGACCGGCATCACCGGCAAGGGTGACATCGACTTCTGCCGGGATGCTGACCTCGGAATAAAGCGTGATCTCGAGTACAGCGTCAGTCAGCGAGATATTCTCCATCCCATCCGGAAGATCGAGCTCTTCGACGACTTCTGACATCTCGATCATGGTCGGCGAGACGACACCGGTTACCTGCGAAAACTCGAGATTGCCCAGGCTGGCCGAGAGAGCGAATTTGTCGGATGAGCCGACCTGGACATAGCTGGTGCCGGAACCGTTGATATCGGCTGACATATCGACTTCGATATTCATCTTATTGGCGACGATTTCAGGGGCAACAGTATAGCCGGCGATGTCGCGAACGATTTCCTGGTTGCCACCGGCAGGGACTGAAACGTCCAGGGTCAAAGGCTGAGTACCGTTTTTGATCTCATCTATGGTGACCGTCAGGTCAGCGGAGAGCTCCGAGGTGTTAGTAATCGTAATGGTCAGATCACCGCTTTCGATCAAGGCTTCTGTCAGGCGATGGTTTTCGCTTAAACTGAAACTACCGCTGTAATCCTTCTGCTGGTCCGGTACGCGAGTGGTGGCCGAAGATACCGAGACCTGGTCGGAATAGGACAGCTCTAACGAGAGCTTGTTCTCGCCGGTCTGCAGAAGCGTACCGCCCGGAATGTGGATTCGGCTTTTCAATTCCAGCTGGCTGGAAACCGCCAGGCCGGAGAGGGCGATACTGTCAGAAGCCGATTCCGTATTCTCGAGAATACCCGGAAAATCGAATGACGCCAGTGTATCGGAATCGGTTTTATCCACGACGTGGACTGTCAGCGAATCTATGGCGATACCGAAATCATTGGTTACGTTCATGATGAAGTAGCCCTCGGAAAAGGTCGCCGACTGGAACTCATCGTAAGCCTGAAAGTCTTTGTCGGCGTTGAAGCCGGTTTCAGGCACAGACGCGGCCAGGGTAATGTGATCAGCCAGCTCGATCTCGACTGCCTGCGCATCGGGCGCGTCGATGGTGACATTGCCGAGCTGGTGATCGAAGCTTTCATTAACACCGGAAGCAGTCAGGCCGGCGTCGATTGCGACCGTGTCGAGGGACTGGTCAAACGACAGCGAAAGACCGTTGATCGAATCGTAGCTGAGCGCGTCCTCAGCCATTCTCTCGACCAGTTCTTCCATATCATAATGCTTGGAAATAAGCGGAACCGAATACTGCGCGTCCCAGGTGGGCGCTTCCGGTTTCTCAATGGAACACCCGCTTATAATCATCATACTCAGCAACAGCAATCCCGCCGAGCAGATGAAATGTTTTCTTGTCAGGCTGGCATGAAACATCAGGACCTCCTTTTTTGCCCAAACGAAAAATTCGAGTCAACCGGAAGTCTGATTTGCAAAGCCTGTGCCATGATTTTTTTATCGGACGGGCGCTTCAGCGCTTGAGTTATCTTGTTGGCTTTCAATGTAATGAATTGACACGAAAATCATTGTTTCAGGCTGAAATGGCTGTTTTTCGGCCAGATCATGGGAGTCTTCCGATAATTTCCGATACTCCAAGATAAATTGATAATTTCACAAACCTGTCCGGGAACTACTCGCAGTGAGCGTGATTTCATAATTAAACAGTTGAAAGGGTTTGTTTTGGCTGGAAGTAATACACAGATACGAATCGGTACATCCTCATTTTCGTCTAAAGACTGGGTCGGGCCGTTCTACCCGGAGGATCTGAAACCCTCGGATTTTCTGAAGTACTACTCCCAGCAATTCGATACGGTCGAGATCGACGCCACCTATTACCGTGTGCCCGCAAAAAAGACGGTCGAGAGCTGGGCTTACAGTATTCCCGGGGATTTTTTGGTGTCGGCCAAATTTCCACGGGCGATTGTCCATGCCGGACAGAAGGCTACTCCAGACGGAGACAAGCTGCTGGTGCCGGATGTAACCTACCCGGTGCGCGATGCTTTCCTGGAGGCTGTTTCAAGGCTGGACAAGAACCTGGGGAGTTTGATTTTACAGTTTCCTTATCTATCCCAAAAGGTATTTGCCGACAAACAGGTTTTCTTCGAGAGGCTGGAGAGATTTCTGGATGACCTTCCTGATGGTTTCAGTTACGGTGTCGAAATCCGCAACCGTCACTGGCTGACATCGGCTTATGCCGAAATGCTGCGCGCACGCCAGGTTGCTTTGGTCATGGCGGATCAGGCCTGGATGCCTCATGGCGATGAGCTCGCAGAGAAACTCGACCCGGTGACCTCCGATCATACATATATCCGCCTGATCGGCGACCGCAGGGAGATCGAGGCGATTACAAAAACCTGGGAAAAAGAAGTGCTCGACCGCGACGATCGCCTGCGTCGCTGGGCCGGGATGATTGCGCGTATGTTCCGTCGGCAGGTCGATGCCCTGGTCTATGTCAACAACCATTACGCCGGTCATGCCCCGGCGACCGCCCGCCGCTTAAATGACATGATCCGCGCTGAATTCTCGCGCTCATAATCACGCTTGCAGAATGATCACCGTTTGATCTTGACATTTTTTGTCAGTTGAATTTATTAATGGAGAGGACCTTATGAATAAATCAGGACGGCTCCTGTATATATTGAGCCTGCTCAGAAACAATAAATCTCTGGATGCACGCAAGCTGGCCAAAATGTGCGGCGTCACGGAACGCACTATCTACCGCGACCTGACGACCTTGTCCGAAGCCAATATCCCGATCTTTTACCACAATGGATACAAGCTGGCATCGGAGACTTTTTTACCGCCGTTGAATTTTTCGATCGATGAGTACCTGATGCTCCGCTCCGCCCTGATGGCTTCGCCTTTGATGGAAAATCATCCCAACCGCAAAACCGCCGAGATTCTTCTCAGCAAGCTCAATGCAGTCATTAACGGCAATATACCATTGAACCTGAAAAGCGGTGATATACTGAGTTACCTGAACCCGTCATCCTCGGACAAATTCAGCCGGGACGCGGCCAGGATTTTTGCCGAGCTTGAAAATGCCGCTATAAATGATTTCCAGGTCGACCTGCAATATGAAAACCTGCAGGGCAAACTGACTAAAAGACGTGTCGATCCGTATTTCGTGGTGTTTCGCAATCACGGCTATTACCTGGTCGGTTTCTGTCACCTGCGCAGGGACTACCGGACTTTCAGGGTGTCACGGATTCGTGATTTAAAAACGACCGGCAATGTCTTCAGGCGTGACCGCAATGTGCAGGCGGAAAGCTATTTTTCTCAGAGCTGGGAGTTCGCGAGCGGAAAACCGGTCGAGTTCGAGGTAGAGTTCAAAGGCACCGCGGCCCGTTTGATGAAAACCAATCAGTACCACGAGAGCCAGAAGATCAAAAAAATGCCCGGTGGTAAAATCCGATATACCGCGCGAGCTTCGGGCCTGGACGAAATCGCGCGCTGGCTGGTGCGCTACGGCGAGGAAGCCCGGGTTGTAAGCCCGAAAGAACTGCGCGATATAGTCAAAAAACTGGCCGGTGGAATACTGAAAAGATATCGGCGCTGAAGCTTTTATTCGAGGTTATACTTGCCGTTTCGTCTCTCGAGGCGGGTCGGGTACTTGTTCGAGAAACAGGCCACACAGAAATTTTCAGTCGGAAGCGAGTTCATCGACAGCATACCCTCGATCGACAGGTAGCCCAGCGAATCCGCTCCCAGGTATCTGCGTATCTCTTCTACTTTCTTGTTTGAACCGATCAGCTCTTCTTTGGTGGGCATGTCGATGCCGTAATAGCAGGGCGAGATGATCGGCGGGGCAGAGACCCGGAAATGGATTTCTTTGGCGCCGGCCTCACGAAGCATTTTAATCAGCTTGCGGGAGGTAGTCCCGCGCACAATTGAATCATCGACCATGACAATCCGCCGGCCCTCGATGACGCCCCTGACGGGGTTAAATTTTATCTTGACATCGAGATCACGTATTTTTTGCTCGGGGTCGATAAATGTCCGCCCGACATAGTGATTGCGGATGAACCCGATTTCCATTCGGATTCCGGAGGCCTCCGAAAAACCCAGGGCGGCGGTGTTGGAGGAGTCCGGTACGGAGATGACGATATCGGCTTCGACCGGATGTTCACGGGCCAGCTGCCGTCCCAGACGGCGCCTCACCTTGTCGACATTTTCGCAGAAGATCTTCGAGTCGGGACGGGAGAAATAGATGAACTCGAAAATGCAGAAGGCTTTTTTGACCTGCGAGAAGGGGTGATACGATTTTAGCCCGTTCCTGTCGATTTTGACGATTTCGCCCGGCAGGATATCGCGTACATACCTGGCTCCGATCAGGTCGAAAGCGCAGGTTTCCGAGGCGATTACATAGGATTTATTGAGCCGTCCCAAAGCCAGGGGGCGAAATCCGCGCGGGTCACGGGCGGCATAGATCGCGTCGCGTGTCATGAACACCGTGCAGTATGCTCCCTGAATCTGCCTGAGGGCGTAAATGATCTTGTCGACCATATCGGTTTTGCGGGACTTGGCGATCAGGTGTAAAAACAACTCGGAATCAGAGGTGGTCTGAAACAGCGCTCCGGTCGATTCCAGCCGGTTTCTGAGGGTGGCGGAATTGGTTATATTGCCGTTGTGACCGACCGCCAGTTGATGCCCCTTAAAGCGCGAAAACAGTGGCTGAGCGTTGCGCAGTTGCGATGATCCGGTGGTGGAATAACGGTTGTGGCCGATCGCGATTGTACCCTTGAGCTGGTTGAATATATCTCTTCTGGAAAAGACCTCGTTGACCAGACCCATACCCTTGAAAATATGGATATCGTTTCTGTCGCTGGTGGCTATACCGGCTGACTCCTGTCCACGATGCTGGAGCGCGTACAGGCCGAAGTAGGTCAGCTTGGCCGCCTTGCGGTTGCCGTAGATGGCAAACACGCCACAATTATGTCCCAGATCTGAAGCAGGCATATTCTTGAAAAACCCTAAGGTATAGCGGTTTCCGACCGGTTGTCAAGTGAAAACATCGCAACCGGGAAGATGGTACGAAACCTGTCTGCAGTTTGTGTGAAGCCGTGTTCATATTGATACAGATTTTAGCAAAATAAAAAAGTGTGCCATACTCAAATTTTATAGAATAATTCTTTTTATTCTGTGTAAATAGTATATATTAGAACGGAATGGCTGGGAGGCATCTGCCGTTCATATTACTCGTCTAAGATTTTGCTGATTTTACAGCTTGAGGCATACCAGTTGCAGTACTAAACAGTGCTATGAATAATAACGAAAGCAAAAACAACGATCAGCTCAAATACCGGCTGTTGGCGGAAGTTTCGCTGAATGCGGCAGAGGGGATGGCGGTTGAGCAGATTTTGAACAGCGCGCTCGAGAACGCGCTGGAGGTAATCGGGCTGGTGACCGGATCGGTGCGGGTGTTCGGTGATTCCGGTAAGATCAAGATCTCTCATATTGCCGGCCGGGATGAGTTTTCGGAGATGATGCGTCAGATGGAGGAGAAGCTCCTGTCCATGTTGCGTGATGATTTCTCGGTCAAGAGCCTCTTTCTGACATTTGAAAAAGACGGTACTTACAGCCTGTTCTCGTATCCGCTGATTCTGGATGGCGAGGTTTGCGGAACGATTTCAGGTATAGCTCCGGGTGAAAAGAATCTCGCTCTCGAGGAAGAATTCATCAAAACCGTCAGCGCTATTTTATCGCTGGTACTGTCGCGCGGAAAAGCTGTCTCAGGAGCTTCCGATGAGGACCTTATGAAAGCCCGTGCGGAGGCAGTGGTGGAGACGGCGGTTGCGATAAATCACGAGGTCAACAACCCCCTGACGGCGGTTCTGGGAAATATCCAGCTGTTGCTTTTGAATACCGATGAGTTCTCGCCAGAAACCCGCAACAAGCTCAAGTCGGTCGAGGAATCGGCCATGAAAATCAAGGAAGTTACACAGAATTTAATGCGGATTATAGAGCCATCTGTTATCGAGTATACCACCGGATTGAAGATGGTGGACCTCGAAAAATCCATCAAAAAGCCCGAAGAAGAAAAAGACACAGAGAATACCGATAAATAGGATTTATCGGCTCACGGTGTGTGAAAATCTCGTTACTTTTTACTTGACAACAGCTTACAAAACCCCCAAATTACTAAAAATACCTTTTGTGACCAAATTGTGACCAAAACTCTAAGGCGGTCGACATGGGATCTGTCTTCAAGCGTGGAAAAATCTGGTATATTGATACTTATGCAAAATCCGGAATTCGCATTCGCAAGGCGATAGGAACATCAAAAAAACTTGCTCAGGCTGTTTTGGCTGATGTTGACTCTAAGGTTCTCCGGAATGAATATGAAATGTCTCCCAAGGATATTTTAATCGATGATTTGTTTAGAATCTATCAGGAGTATTCTGAGACCAACCATAGGCCTTGTACGCATAATCGGTACAGGGGAGTTATCCGGAATTTCAGATTTTATTTAGGATACAAATACCCTTATTTAAAAAAAGTCTCGCAACTCGATCAAATGGTATTCGAGGTATACAAGCGGTTTCGAAGAACTGAAGATCTCAGTCAGCTTGAATTGCCTGAGCACTTGGCTAAACTGACCAGACAGGGCAGTGGAAAAGTCAAAACCAGCACGGTAAACTATGATATCAACGTACTTCGGATAATTTTCAAGTTTGGTGTCGATCGCAAGCTATGCGCCGAAAATCCCTGTACCGGGGTGAAATCGATCAAAGTGACTGACTCGAAATCTCCCCGTTTCCTGAATAGGGATGAATGCATTCGATTATTAAAAGCCTGTAACCAGGAGCTGCGATCGATCTTCTATACGTTTTTGAATACCGGCCTGAGGATG
>WJMC01000104.1 GCA_014728145.1 Candidatus Zixiibacteriota bacterium
CCTAACGCGACAAAACCGGAATCCAGGTCTCCGACCAGGATCTCGGCAAAAAATTGAGTGGCCGTAAAATTGGCCAATTTCTTATTAAAATTGAGAACGAGCAAATAGTCAAGTCCAAATTTCGAAAGACGCTCAATCTTTTCCTCCGGCAACACTATCCTCTGGAGCGGTAAATCCGGCCTGAGGACATAAATCGGATGTGGTTCAAATGTAACCACGACAGATTTCAGATCCCTTTTTTGGGCCTGATCGTTCAAGTAACCGATCAATTTACGGTGGCCCAGGTGGATGCCGTCGAAAGTCCCAACTGTAACCGCTGTCCGGCTGTCGAGACAACGCTTCAGCTCCTTGCTTTCACGGAATACCTGCATCACAACACCCGCCTGTATTCGAACACCTTGCGGTCATTAAAGCTGTTTTCTGCTATATGACTGCTGTCAGCCAGGACATTTCCTAAAGCCAATGTTTTTCCTGCTGAATTCTTTAACAGTACGATCTCTCCCGCATCAAACTCAGAATCCGTTTCAAGCAGATCCCGTCCCCGGATTTCGACACCGTTTTTTACCATCTCCGCTTTTTGGTCGGTAACTATCAATGCCGGGAAATCCAGGGCATCATCCAGGGCAATCAAATAATCCTGAATTCCGTCCAGTGAATTGAGGGCTTCGAGTTGCCTCAGAGTCAGTGAATCATCGACTGAAAAACTGCCGACTTTAAGCCTCCTGAGAGAATACAGATGAGCCCCGCATCCGAGTTTCAGTCCCAGCATTTCGGCCAGGCTGCGAATGTAGGTCCCGCTTGTGCACTCGATTTTGACCTCGACATCGGGCCTTTGATAGTCCACCAGCTCAATATAATTGATGCGCACTTTGCTGTACTTGACCGGGATATCGGTCCCGCTACGGGCGTATTGGTAGAGTCTTTTGCCCTCGTGATGAGCGGCCGAATAAGAGGGAATGACCTGCTCTATTTCTCCTTCGAATTCCTTCAAAGCGGGTTCGACCTCACGTCTTGAAACAGTTATTTCAGAGCGCGATATCATCCTGCCGAAACGGTCGAATGTCTCGCGCCTTTCGCCCAGTCGAATTACCGCCTGGTACAGCTTTTCCTGTCCGCTGAGATAAGCGGAGAGTTTAGTAGCCCGTCCCAGAACCACCACCATCAACCCGGTTGCGCCCGGGTCGAGTGTACCGGTGTGTCCGGCTTTTTCGACTGCAAGAGTACGCCGGACCTGGTTCAGTGCTTCGAATGAGCTCAATCCGAACTGTTTATCCATTAAAAGAACACCCTCAATCGACATCCTCGATCAATTCCCCGATTGCAGAAATGAGTTTTTCTTTGGCTTCCGGAAGCGGTGCATGGATATGGCATCCGGCGGCGTTGAGATGACCACCGCCATCGAATTTCTGGGCCAGTTTATGCACGTCGATATCCCGTTGTGACCTGAGCGATATCTTGGTGAAATCCGGACGCAGGTCTTTTAGAAGAGCGCCCACCATAGCGCCTTTGACTTTCATGGTCCACTCCACCATCCCCTCCATGTCTCCGTATTTGAGCCCATAGCGTTCGAGATCGCTTCGTGTCAGAGTCAGCAGGCAAGCCCGCCCTCCCAGGACGACATCCATACTGGCCAAAAGCTCGCCGGTCAGGCGGAGCTGGGCCTCAGAATTGCTGAAGTAAATTCTGTCTGTCAAAGCTTTTATATCTATACCCTGCTCGATTAGTTCAGCGGCAACCCGCAGTGATTCGGGAGTGGTAGAAGTAAAATGAAAGCGTCCGGTATCTGTGAGAATCGCGATAAATATATATTCGGCAATTTCCCGGCTGATTTCGAGACCGGCCTGCTTGAAGATCCGGTAGTTCATCTCCCCCACCGAGGAAGCGTCCACATCGATGTAGTTAATCAATCCGAATTCGCTGTTTTCGCGATGGTGATCGATATTTATAATGTCTGTTTTCGGGGCGACAATATCTTTCACCTCCCCGATCCTGTCGATCGAGGTACATTCGAATATAACTGCCAGATCGAAACCCTGTTCGGGGACGATCCAGTCCTCAGGTTCACATTTGACCAGATCGATTTCTTTGAAGTCATGGAAGTAATGCGGGATATGCCCCTGATTATACATCCAGACCTGCTTGCCGAGTGACTTGAGGTAGAGATAGAACGAGATCTGGCTTCCGAGCGAATCACCATCGGGACCCTGATGAGAACTGAGCAGGACCCGTTCCGAGGACTCCACCCGTTCGATTATATCCCGGATGAGAGAGGATTCATTCTTCGTCATCCTCATCCCCCGCTTTGTCCTCGCGTTCTTTTTCGATCTGTTTGAAGAGTTCTTCCATCCGCGCTCCGTATTCAGCCGAGGTGTCCAGTTCAAATTCGATCGAAGGCGAATGGCGAATATTCAACCTGCGCGCCAGTTCAGACTGGATCATTGCCAGACCCTTGTTGAGTACTTTTTTCGATCTGCGCTTGTCGTCATCATCACCCAGGACACTAAAAAAAACCCTGGCGTTACGTAAATCGTTAGTCAATTCAGCATCGGTGATCGTCACGAACCCGAGATTAGGGTCTTTGACCCGGGTCTGGACGATATCGGCCACCTCGCGCATGATTTGATCTTTGAGCCTGTCTTTTCTGGAAAATTCTCTCATTACATAAACGAAGTCTGAAAATCCAGCACTTCACCTTCCAGGTTGCGTTCAATTTCGGCCAGGGCTTTGCTCATCACCTGGCTGGCGTAGGATGATTCATTGGTGACGATACAGCAGGAAAGCGACGCCCTCTGCCAGAGATCGTTGTTGCCTGTCTCCGAAATGGAGACATTAAATTTATTGCGAACTCGCGTAATAATCCTTTTCAGGATATGCCTTTTATTTTTCAGGGATTGAACCTGTGGCAGGAAGAGTTCAACTTGTAACAGACCGATTACCATCTCAGAGTTTGCGGGATACCTCGATATTCACAAACGATTCAAGGATATCACCGACTTTGACATCGTTAAACCCATCGACCGCGATACCGCACTCAAATCCCGAAGCCACCTCCCGGACATCATCCTTGAAACGTTTGAGCGAAGCTATCTCGCCTTCATGGACCTGTATTCCATCGCGGATGACGCGGATTTTGTCGTTGCGCATAATCTTGCCGTCAAGCACGTAACACCCGGCAATCGTTCCGACTTTTGGTACCCTGAATGTGTCGCGAATCTCGGCTGACCCATGAATCTCTTCTTTAATTTCCGGTGCCAGCATTCCCTCCAGGGCCGCCCTGATATCGCGTTCGATTTCATAAATGATAGTGTACAAACGCACATCTACTTTTTCGCGAGTAGCCAGTTCACGGGCACGTGCATCCGGCCGGACATGGAAACCGATGATGATCGCGTTGGAGGCGGCCGCCAACAGCACATCGTTTTCGTTAATACCTCCCACACCGCGGTGGATAATCTGAACCCGCACCTCCTCGGTGGAAAGATTCTGAAGCGTATCGGCGAGCACTTCGACCGAACCATCTACATCGCCCTTGATGACGATATTGAGGTCGATCACCTCACCTTCCTTGATCCAATCTTTGACGTTTGAGAGGGCAATCCGCTTCATATGGCGGAAATCCTGTTCGCGTTTGATACGCTGGCGTTTATTTGCAATCTGGCGTGAAATCGATTCATCCGAGGTCACAAAGAAAGTGTCACCGGCCTGTGGAACCCCATGTGAGCCTGTAATCTGCGCCGGCCAACCGGGTCGCACCTCGTCGAGGCTGTCACCTCGATCATTCATCAGCGCGCGTACACGGCCATGGTAATTACCGACCACAAAAGGATCACCAACTGTCAGTACACCTCTTTGTACTATAATCGTAACCACCGGCCCCTTGCCTTTTTCAAGTTCGGCCTCGACCACGATCCCTTTCGGGCGGGAATCGTAATTGGCTTCGAGTTCGAGCACATCGGCCTGAAGCAATATATTTTCCAGGAGTTCGTCTACTCCCATACCGGTCTTGGCCGAAATCTCGACCATCACGGTCGAACCGCCCCAGCCTTCAGGTGTCAGGCGATGCTGGGA
>WJMC01000105.1 GCA_014728145.1 Candidatus Zixiibacteriota bacterium
ATCGGTATAAACTGCTCCGGCGTACCCGCAGGCACAGTGAACCAGAGCGTACTTAAAAGGCTATCGCCAGGAATCACACCCTGCGGTTCCATCAGCTTGACAAAGCCTATCACACCCAGATTACTATCTGGCTCTGCAAAACTGTTGTAAATGTTGATATGAGCACAGGAAGCGCCTACCTTGGATACCGAGTCGATCGTGATGTCATCGGAACCATAGTAGAAGCCCAGAGAAGCACCCACTACTTCAAATGTGTTTACCAGCCTGATTTTGACAGGAATGAGCGTGTCCACAGACGGCGGACCATCCAGTACGACAGTTTCCACAAAGACAGTGTCGTTTTCACCGGATTGCGCATAGGCCTGTACAAAAGACAGCGTAAACAGCATGAGTAATGCAGTGATCAGGAAGCGTTTTTTCAACATGCTACCTCCCTAATGGAATTAATGGTTTGTTAGTAGTTATCTTCAATTCAGGAAAAATGAATGTAATTACCTCTAGTAAACAGCTAAAAAAGAAGAAAGTTAGTATACTGCCCTTTGCCAAAAGTAATAAGCCGTAAGCAGACTCACCCCACCAAATTGATCTGCAGGTAAATCGATAGAAATATAAAGAATTACCTATGGATGTCAAGTTAAATTCACGTAAGGCATACATATTGTAAATACATCTCCTAAATATTTTTCCGAGCTATTTTTTGCAAATATCAGACCGGAAATGCGAGTTTTTCATAAAAACCTCTAACCTATTAAAAAAACACGGCTTAGCGATTATTTTCTTTGACAAACAAACGTACAGAGGTTAAATTAGACAGCAAAAATGCGTAAACTTTTGCATACTGAAACAAAATGAACATTTCACGCTACCTCGATGTCGACCTGATCAAACTCGAGATGGAATCGGAAGTTGATCCCCCTGAAGAGGGCGAATACTCTCAACGCCAACTACTTGAGGTCAAAGAAACGATCCTTTCGGAACTTGTCGATCTGATGGAGAAGTCTGGCAAGGTATCCAACAAGAACAAGCTCTTTATCGACCTGATGAACCGCGAAAAAAAGGCTTCGACAGGGATCGGGGAAGGTATAGCCATACCCCATGTGCGTACCATGCAGGCCCGCGAATTCATCGTCGTAATCGGAAGAAACCTTAAGGGTTACGAGTTTGATTCAATGGACGGTGAACCAGTCAGGCTGTTTTTCTGCATGGCTGCGCCACCCTACGATGACAACCTGTATCTAAAAGTCTTCAAAGAACTTGCCGAGAGATTCGAATACCCCGGGTTTATCGATAACCTGCTGTCCGCCAGCGATGGACATGAGATTATCAGGGCATTTAAAATTACTGAGCAGGGTTAAACAAAAAAAGCCGGCTGTCGAAACCGGCTTGAATTTTCTCTATTAAGTTGAAACAGGGCTCAGGAACCACCGTTTCCACTGTTATTGCGTTTATCGTAATCCTTCAAAGCCGCCGCCAGGGCCTCCTCGGCCATAACCGAACAGTGAATCTTGACTGCCGGAAGTCCGTCTAAAGCTTCGGCCACCGCCTTGTTGGAAATCTTTTTGGCCTCATCCAGTGAGATCCCCTTGATCAACTCGGTCAGCATGGAGGAGGTGGCAATCGCCGCCCCGCATCCGAAGGTCTTGAACTTGGCATCGACTATCTTCTCATCCTGAATTTTCAAATACAGACGCATCATATCCCCGCAGGCCGGGTTGCCGACATCACCGATCGCGTTGGCATCCTCGATCTCGCCCATGTTGCGAGGATTCATGAAATGGTCCATGACCTTATCCGAATATGGAAATACCTTTTCGCTCATCTCAACTCCAGATGTTTAACCTATCACTAAAGTTTAACCGGCCATTATATAAACCTGACATAATATAAAAAGTTTCCCGGAAAACAAGACTTTTTTGAAGCTGTTTTATAATTTTTACATCTAACGAGTACTCAGGAGCACCGCTTATTGCGAATAGGGATCATTTCCACGCAGCTTATCTGCGTACAATGGCGACATCATGAGCAATTTCTCGACGATCTCCGGCATCTCCCCGAGCAGGTAATCGACCTCCTCAACGGTGTTGTCCTTGCCCAGCGAGAGCGTGAGCGAGCCGCTACAGTATTCGACCGGCACCCCTATCGCGGTAAGCACATGCGAGGCCGCCAGATCCTCCTCATCATGACCTCGTAAGTTGGAAGAGCAGGCTGAACCTGAGGCGGACATAATCCCCTTGATGTTGAGCATCAGCAAAAGCGATTCCCCCTCCACATATTTGATCCAGAAAGAGACATGACCCGGCAAACGATGCTGTGGATCGCCGGTGAAACTGAGATATTCTACTTTTTCCCGGAGGCCCTCGCGAAGACGTTGGGTCAGAAAATTGAGATGCTCGATCCGTTGCGACATCTCTTTCTGCGCCAGAACTGAAGCCTCGCCCATCCCGACTATCCCGGGCAGGTTTTCGGTTCCGGAACGGTATCCGCTTTCCTGGAAACCGCCCTCGAAGAGTTGCCTGAGATTTACTCCGGACCTGCGGTAAAGGACACCTACCCCCTTGGGACCATAGTAGTTATGAGCTGAGATGGTCAGTAAATCGACGCCCAGTTGAGTGACATCAACAGGGATATTGCCGACAGCCGCGGCACCGTCGACATGGAAACAGACACCTTTTTCGCGCGCGACTTTGGCTATTTCAGCAATCGGCTGAATGGTTCCGATCTCCGAACTTGCCAGGTTGATCGAAATCAACGCCGTATCCTCCCGGACAGCCCCGTCCACATGGGTGGGATCGACACGGCCATTCTGGTCGACTTTCAAAATCGTAACCTCATAGCCTTGATTTTTTAACTCGTACATCTGGTTCAGTATCGAATAATGCTCGACCTCGGAGATAATCAGATGCTTTCCGCGCGCTTCTCCAGATCTCAAAAATCCCTTAACAGCCAGGTTGTTGGCTTCGGTTGCGCCGGAAGTAAAAATAATCTCATCCGGTTTAGCTCCAATCAGGTCAGCCACCTGGCTACGTGCCAGATCGAGCGCCTGGTTGGCGGTTACTCCTTGTTTGTGAATATGCGATGACGGGTTGCCGAACTTCTCACAAAAATACGGTTTCATCGCCTCGAATACGCGCTTATCGAGTGGTGTGGTGGCCTGGTGATCAAAATATATGTTTTTTTCTGACTGCATCTCAATACCTTTCCGAATTTGTCCTGAATTGGAATTTATAACTCTTAAACCGGAATAATTCAAGCGAAATTATTATAATTGCCGAATATACTAAAGACGAGAGTATATTTATTTTGATTTATTCACTCAAGATTTTATTATTATCCCATGAGTAACTTATACGAAAGAGCCAGAGGCTTTATTTTCCGCTTTCTGCCTTTACCCTGGTACTACGGCAGGGAGTTCAGCCAGATCAGGTCATTTCTCGAAAGCTCCCGCCATTGGTCTCGTGAGCAGATGCAGTCATACAAGCTCAGTAAACTGCGTGAACTTGTCAGGTTCGCAGGAAAACATGTTCCTTACTACCGCGAACTGTTTAAAAGCGAAGATATTGATTATCGCGACCTTAAGTCTTTAGAGGAATTTGACCAGATACCGCCCCTAACCAAGGACATTCTTTTCGATCGGCAGGATGATTTGAAAGCTGATGATTTCGAGCGCCACAGACCGATTTCAACTAAAACCTCCGGTACAACCGGCCGGGTGACACACCTCTACCGCAGTCACTACCAGGAAGCTTTCCGCAATGCGGTTGTCTGGCGCATCTACAATAACTGGGGTGTCGGTTTTCGCGACCGGATCGCTCAGATTACAAATCCCACAGCTTATTCGCTGGATTCACCATTGTTTGAAATTGATCGACTGGAGAACCGTCTGGTAGTCAATTCTTATCATATTATCCATGAGCAAATCACTGAAATAATGCATGAGCTGATACGTTTCAAGCCTAAAATGATCTGGACTCATCCAAGTATTCTTGGTATGCTGGCCGAGCATGCCCAGATAGAAAACTTCGCTCCGCTCGAAATACCGGTGGTGGCAACATACGCCGCCAAAGCCTTTGAAAATGTAAAAAGAATCATCAACAAGTCATTTCCAACCACATTTAAAGAGTATTACGGCAACCGCGAAAATACGATCTCCGCCTGGGGTGACAGCGACGCTACCTTCTACGAAGTCTCGGAATACTGTCACCTTGAAGTCGATGCCAGAGCAGAGGCCGAAAGCGGAGAAATCGTCTCCACCAGCCTGCACAATTACGCCATGCCCATGATTCGCTACTGTCCCGGCGATATCGGACGTAATCTCGGCTTCGAGAATGAGGACAGCCCATATCCGAAAATCGAGTTGATCGGCGGACGGGGTAAAAACCTGCTGATGGGTACGGAGGGCATTATTTCGCCGGCTTACTTCTATATCTACCTGGAAAAGATCAATTTCAACGGCTTGCTCAAGTACCAGATGGTGCAGGAAGAACTTGACCGGGTGGTGATCAAAATCGTCCCCAAAATAAATTATATCCCTGAAACTGATGAGCCCATTCTTTTGGAAGCGGCAAAAAAAACAATCTCAGAAAATATTCACTTTCGTATCGAATACGTAAGCGACATCCCGTTTACCAAAAGCGGCAAATTCAGGCAGGTGATATCACCGTTTGTCGAACCGCATCTTAATCGCGACTGATACAGTAAGGTATAATAATATACTTGACAATCTCGTTTTTTTTGATATTGATACCTGTATGAGACCGGTTTAATACACAAACCGATTTAGTTACGTCATGGTTCTGACCGATAGTCATACTGTATGGGGAATCTTACATCTAAATTCAAAAACATCATGTATCGTTTTCTGCCGTTACCGTACTTTTACGGCAGAGATTTCAGGGAAATATTCGGTTTTTTACTGGAAAGCCAGAACTGGAGTTTTGAACGCCTGCTGGACTATAAACTTGCCAGATTGCGTGCCCTGGTTAAGCATGCTCAGCACAATGTCCCTTACTATCGCCGTCTGTTCAAGAAAATGAATATAGACTACCGTGATATTGACAATTTTCAGGCTTTCGAACAATTACCGATTCTCGAAAAAGAGACGATTCAAAACTGTTTTGAAGACTTTAAAGCGGATGATTTTGAAAGCTATCAGCCGATTAAAACTGTGACGTCCGGCACCAGTGGTAGCCGGACTACCATCTTTCGAAGCAGTTACCAGGAAGCATTTCGCCAGGCGGTATACTGGAGGTTTCTGCATTCACGGGGGATCGCTTTTCGTGATCCGACTGCAACTTTGACCCGCCCGTTAGGCTTCGATCTTAACTCACCCGCGTGTGAACTGGACCGCATTGACAATACCCTGGTATTGAACACTTATTACATCAGCAAACACAAATTTGACAGGATATTGAATCCATTGCGCGAATTTAAACCCAGGCTGATCTGGGGCCATCCCAACACCCTGTTTGTTCTTGCTGAACATATCCTCGTAAATGATCTGCCCCCGATAGAAACCGGCCTGGTAGCCACTTTTGGTGAAAAGATGTATTCCCCTATCCGGGAGACCCTGAAACGCGCTCTCATAGGCGAATATGTAGAATACTATGGAAACCGTGAGAACACCATTGCCGCCTTTAGTCCCGGCAACGATCATTTCAATGAAGTCAGCGAATACTGCCACCTCGAGTTACAGCCCACAACTGACTCCAATCTGATCCGCAATCATTGCGGTGCGGGTAACCTGCTGACGACCAGCCTGCATAATTACGCCTTTCCCCTGATACGGTATCAATCAGAGGACCTGGTGGAGTACTGCAATGATCCTGACTGCCGGCAAAGGTCTCCCTATTTCCGTATCCTGGGAGGCAAAAACAGGGATCTGCTTCTGACCCGCAAGGGACTGATTCTGCCATTTTTTTTGACAAATCTGGAAAAGCGGGGATTCAACAAGATCAGGCAATATCAACTCGAGCAGTTAGACCTGAACAATGTAATCCTGCGTGTAGTCGTCAGCCCGGATTTCAAGATCGATAGCGATGAAAAAATGCTTCTCGATTATACTTCTGAAGCGCTGGCAAACAGCTTCAAAATCAAGGTTGAATATCACGATAAAATCGAGTTTACCGAAGCGGGAAAATTTCGCCCGGTTATTTCAGATCTGGCTTCAGCCTTTATGGAGAAACGTCTCAGAAGCGGTGTACAGCAAGCCGGCTAAAATCTTTCCCGCTATCTTTTGGGGGGTTCCATTTTCAAGAAGTATTCATGGATACGCAGATCGTCGGTGAGTTCAGGATGAAACGAGGTCACCAGCAGATGTCCCTGGCGAGCCATGACGGTATCACCTTTCATCTTACCCAGGCTTTCAACCTTATCGCCCAGCCTGGTTATCTTTGGCGCCCTGATAAAAACCATTTTGAATCGATCAGTTTTGCCGTCCAGCTGGATATCACCCACCTCGGAAAAGGAGTCGATCTGCCGGCCATAGGCATTACGGGCGGAATCGATATCGACCAGCTTGAGCGGATTGATCCGCTCGTCACCTGAATCGCGTGAGAGCATAATCAGTCCGGCACAGGTTCCCCAGACAGGCTTGGCCCGGCCGAAATCGATCAGAGGCTGGCGGAGGTCATACTGGTCAATCAGCTTGTTGATCGTGGTCGATTCCCCGCCGGGAATAACCAGTCGGTCGATCTGATTTAAATCGGAGACATTTTTCACCAGGCAGACGGAACATCCCAGTTTCTCGAAGGCTTTGCGATGCAGGTCGAAATCTCCCTGGAGAGCGAGAATACCGACCTGGTATGCCTTTTCCTCGTTTTTTTTCAGGTGAATTCTGCTTTCAGCCATAGAAACTGACCCAATTAAAGAACGCCGAATCTTTCAATCCGGCGTTAAATACATCTCTACCTGTATCGAAATCTATCGAACCTGCAATAGTTCATCCTCGGGGATATCATTCAGGTCGAGACCTTTCATAGCGATACCGATATTGCGTGAGACCTCGATCAAAACTTTCGGGTCCTGGTAATTCGTCGTCGCTTTTACGATTGCCTTGGCACGCACTTCCGGGTTATCCGACTTGAAAATACCTGAGCCGACAAAAACGGCTTCAGCGCCGAGCTGCATCATCAGCGATGAATCAGCCGGTGTGGCAATACCGCCGGCGGCGAAATTCGGCACCGGAATTTTGCCCAGCTGAGCAACTTTGGCTACCAGCTCGGGAGCGACTTTCATCTCCTGAGCTTCGCTGTGCAGTTCCTCCGGTGACATACCCTGCAGGCGTCGAATATGGCTCATGACCATTCTCATGTGGCGGACTGCCTCGATGATGTTACCGGAGCCGGCTTCGCCCTTGGTACGGATCATAGCCGCGCCCTCGGAAATACGCCGGAGAGCTTCGCCCAGGTTCCGACATCCACATACGAACGGCACCTTGTACTGCCATTTGTCGATATGGTACTTCTCATCGGCCGGAGTAAGCACCTCGGATTCATCGATAAAATCGACTTCCAGTGCCTCAAGTATCTGAGCCTCGGCGAAATGGCCGATACGAACCTTGGCCATAACCGGGATAGAGACCGCTTCTTTGATTTTTTCTATAACCTCGATCGCGGCCATTCGCGCTACCCCGCCCTCGGCGCGGATATCGGCCGGAACCTTCTCCAGGGCCATAACCGCGGCCGCGCCGGCATCCTCGGCTATTTTGGCCTGCTCGACGGTGGTCACATCCATAATCACGCCACCTTTGAGCATCTCGGCCAGGCCGACTTTAATTTTGTAGTTTTCAGTTTCGTATCTGTGCATATTTTACCTCGCTTCTTATACTAACCTGACCGCGACAATATAATAAAACCTTCATAAAAAAGAAACACTGCTGTTATAAATATTGATTCAATTTTTTACCAAAAATCAGCGGTTTAAACTAAACCTGGTGACGGGATATTCACCCCGGTTTGACATTCGGAACATCATCATCTACGGCGAACAGCGGCAGTTCTTTAGCGCTCAGGCCGGGCAGGATGTAATTCAGTTTTTCCAGCTCCCCCTTTTGAAATCCCATGAAACGTGAAATCTCGGCACCGTCAGAATTGATCAGGATTACCGTCGGTACGGAGCCCAATTCGTAGCGGCGACTGACATCATAGGGTGGCGGTTCCATTACGATTTTGAAATCGAGGTCGAGTTCCGAAACCATGTTCACGGTGTCCTGTCGATTATCCTGCGCAATTCCGAGAAAACAGGCGTAATCATCAGAATAGCGGTCATACAACCTTTGGATAAACGGCAATGTAAAACGACAGGTCGGACAGTCGTGCTTGAAAAAGACCAGCAACACCGGTTTTTCCGCCAGCAGTTCAGAGAGTTTGACGGTTACATTTTCCATGTCCCGCAGTTCAAAATCATAAATGTCGAAAACATAATTTGTCATACATACTATTTATAGCGCAACCACTTGATAAGTTCCGAAACCGAGGGCCGTTTTCCATACATCAGAATTCCAATCCTGAATATTTTTGCGGTCAGCCATCCCAGCACCGCAATCGAAACTACCAGAACAGCCATGCCGATAATGATTTGCGCGGGTGGCACAAACCCGAACGAGGCCCGTAATATCATCATGGTCGGAGTAAAAAACGGCACCATCGAGATCGCCACAACCCAGGGAGCATCCGGATTCTGCACAATTGCCATGGCAACCATGATCGGCAATATCAGGGTAATCGTGATCGGCCCGATAACCTGCTGAGCATCGCGCTCGGAGTTTATAATCGATCCCAACAGGGCGAATATCGTGGCGTAGAAAAAGTATCCCAGCACGAAAAAGATGGCGAAACTTACGAAGAAGTTTACTGACAATGATTTGGCATTGTCAATCAGGTCGCTGATGAAGCCCGTGTTGGAACCCAAAAAGAATACCGCCGCCCCCATCAGTCCCCACAGGATCATCTGCGTCACCGAAGCGGCCCCGAGACCGAGAATCTTGCCCATCATCAGGTCATAAGGTTTGAGCGATGAGATCAACACTTCTATGATGCGGTTAGATTTTTCCTCGCGCACTGCACGCAAAAGATGCTGGCCATAGCCCATGATCGAACCGAACAGAATCATTACGAAAGCAATACCTGAAAGATACTGGGTTAAAAACTCCGCCCGGCTCTCCTGTCCTTCCGGCCCGACCTGCTTGAACTCCAGGTTTACATCGCGAGTCAGCTCATGGACCTGTTCGACCGGAACGTCGTAATCGGCCAGCTTTTCACGCACTACAACCTGGCTCATGACCTGTTCGATCATCGCCATATCCGCGAATTTTCCGTACTTGCGGGCGTAGCGCTCCACCTGCTTGGTTTTCAGAACATCCTCTGGAACGACCACGTAGGCTTCGATCTCTCCGGCTTCAATTTTGTTATTCAGCTCCTCTTTGAGGGCATCGAACTCTTCCGGCCTGGTTTGCATATATTCGATTACGAAAATCGAGCGCCCGTCGGGTAGCTGACCGACAAAGGCCGATTTGAACTCATCCATCAGTCCGGAACCGAGATCAACCAGGGTAAATTCGATCGGATCTTTGGTTTCCCTGTCGATCAATAGTGACGGCAAAAATATGATAGCGAACATAAACAGCGGGGTCAAAAGCGTCCCGATCAGAAACGATTTCTTTTTTACCACTTCGCCGTACTCATGCCTGATGACAATCCCCAGCTTACCCATTGCCGACCTCCTTTTCATCCTCCTTATCGCGAACCATCTCGACAAAGATATCATGCAGGGAGGGTTCCATGTATTCGAAACGGTTGATCGAAACCTGCGGCACAAGCGCGGAAAGGATTTTCTGCGGTTCAGTATCCCGCATCAGTTTCAACTCGACATACTTGTTGAAATCGTAGATTTTTTCGATTCCTTCGAGCTTCTTTAATACGGCATTGTCGCCTTCGAATTCCAAAACGACCGTATTTTTTCCGAAACGCTTTTTCACTTCGAACAGGGGACCGTCCAGGATTTTTCGCCCTTTGTTTATAAGGCAGATCGAATCGCACATCTTTTCGGCCTGCTCCATAATATGAGTCGAGAAGATAATCGTTTTGCCGCGACGCTTTTCCTCCAGAACTATACCCTTGATTAACTCCAGGTTGACTGGATCCAGCCCGGAAAACGGTTCATCCAGAATAATCAGCTGAGGATCGTGGATCAGGGTTGTAACAAACTGCAATTTCTGCTGCATTCCCTTGGAAAGCTCCTCCACCTTGCTATCGGCGTAATCCTCGAGCTTCACCCGCTTCAGCCAGTTCGAAATAGCCTCTTTGAGGCTGGATTTGTCCATCCCCTTAATCTGTCCCAGGTATAGCATAACGTCCGCGATCGTCATTTTCTGGTAGAGACCGCGCTCTTCCGGCAGAAATCCGATCTTGTCCTTGAGCTCGTCGGTGAGCTGATCTCCCATAATCCTGATTTCACCGCTGTCGGGCGCGATGATATTCATAATCATCCGGATCGTGGTAGTTTTTCCGGCCCCGTTGGGCCCCAGAAGGCCGTAGATTGCCCCCTCCGGTACAGCCAGCGAGAAATCATCGACCGCTGTTTTCTGACCAAATGTTTTGGTTACATTTTCGAGCTTGAGCATGTCCATATATTTATCCCATTCAGTTTATGATGTTCTCACAGCTTACCACTGAACTTGCAATTTATTCTTATAAAAATCAACAACTTATCTACGCATCCGGCTATTTGAAAGTTCGCATAAAATGTGGGAAAAATCCCATAATATAAGCGCGCGATCAATTATTCAAAACTGGACAGGCAGTGCTATTCCATTGTACAGCAACACCTTACATGAAACGCCAGAGTTCCATAAACATGGCATGGATTTTGTATTTTATAGCTCTCAGAAAGGGATTTTTTGGCAGGGAGGATAAAAATGAGTTTAGATGTTCAGGGAAGTCATCAGGTATCCAGCCATAAGCCTCTGATGCCCCAGAAGTCTCAGGTAGCGGTCAAGTTGAAACAGAACCCGTTACCTGACTCCGAAGAGGACCTCAGAAATCCGTTCGAGGCTGACAAGCTGGAACTCTCCTTGAATTCATTCAAGGAAGAACGAGCGCTCCTGAAATCCAAAGAACAGAACCATGTTCAAACCAGGTCCTCGCTCGACATCATACGCACCAACCTGCTTCGGGCGGAGTCGCTTCTGTACCAGGTGATGGCGACCGGGGCTTTCGACCAGGATTCTCTGGAGGCTGTACAGAGGCGCATCGCGCGGGAGCTTTCAGGTGTCGACGTACATTTTAAAAAGGTTGATCTGCCCGGCCTGACAGCTCGGGATGTACCACAACAACTTCGCGAACCGGAGAAGATCGAGCTCGAGAGTTACAGCGATGTAAAACAGCTTTCGGAAGATATAAAGTCTGCCTCTGAGAAGGTCGACAAAGCTGAAAGCGAGTTGCAGAATTCCTCTGAAGATGATGTCCGGGTCGGCAAACTTCTGGAGGTAGCGGAGCAGAATACGGCCGCCGCGATCTCGAATTACGATCCGACAGACATTTTTAAGCGGGCGGAGAATGTCTCCCAGGCTCTCAAGCAACAGCATCCGGCCATGCTGGACGCGCATCTGCCGATCAACCAGCAGGCCGTGGTCGATCTGCTGGCCTAATCGAATTTAAGTATACCCAGCATACGGTAGTCGCGGTCGCCCTCGATTGAACTGGCGGGGGCGACCCAGCCCATGATCTTGACCGGGTTACCGGTCTGGTCATTATCGACATCCCACAATTCCAGACCATAGCCGATCGTTTCGCGCTGTTTCGGATCGAAGTTATTGAGATAAACCAGGGGAATCTGAACTTCTAACGAATACCCGGTTTCGGTTTTGCGAGCCGCAAAAATCGGACTTACACCCTCGGGACTGCTAAACGAAAAAGTGCTGTCCTCGCCCTCGGGCGGTATTATTTCAAACACAAACAGGTTGTCTCCCGCCAGCCTCTCGCGGTTGATAAATTCACCTGATCTGTCGCGCAGATCGAGATACAACCGCAGTTGATCGCGTTTTTTATCGGTATCCGCGAAAAGCATATTGTCATAAACAATCGCCCCCAGGTAGAGATTATCGCGGTCGAAAGCTACCCGTGTGTCGATCGACAGGTCGCGTTCATCAGCCCAGCGCATCTCGTTGACCAGCAGGTTCTCGCGGCGGTCCAAATATAGCGAGGTTTTATCATCCCACTCGGACAATTTACCATCGATCAGCGGAGATTTCTTCAGCTTCCTGGCCTTGGCCACCACCCGGCTGTTTTCGCTCAACAAATCGATCTTGTTTTTCAGCTGGTTATAGCGCGAGCGGTCGGTGAAATGGATCAATTGCCGTTCCGCTTCATCGAGGGCGCGCCGGGAGGCCCGGGTTTCGCCCTGTTTTTTGAGGTAATATGCCAGCAGAAAATACATTTCTGCCAGCTGGTAACCGGATTGTGAAAGAGCTTCCATCTCGGAAAAAACTTTCTCCAGATGATCCTGCTTCAATTCCAGAGAAACCCGTCCCAGGTTGTCCATTGACTCACGCAGGAGGCCCATCGGAATCGAATCCGGATCTCCGGATCGATTCAGGTACGAGGCGTAGGCCTTGAAACCACGTGTATAAAAATCTGCGCTGTTGGCATATAACAGGTCATGATAGCATAGATCACCCAGCCTCAGCCATGACAGGATTTCGGTTTTGGTGCCCGAGAAAGCCTCGGCCAGATCGGTGTAGATTTTGACCTCGGAGTTTTTGTCTCCACGGCATCGATATAAATAAGCTTTCTCAAAATACGCCTGCCGGGCTGATTCACCTTCCGGATTCTGATCGATAATCGAATCACGGGCCGCGATCTGACTGGCAAAATCGACCGACACGAGCGCAATCTGTCCCATGCTTTTATGCCCCAGCTTTTCGAACTTCCCGACTTCTCCGAAACCGACCAGGTCGATTTTTCGTACCGTCCCCGTCTCCGCATCAGTCGCCAGCAGGAACTGCCTGTTCGGTGTTACCGTCAGGTGAGTTACCTTGCCGGCCAGCGGGATCTTACGTACAAGAGCCAGGCGGGCGCTGTTTTTATCCGCGATCAGGTCATAAATCAGGGCACTGTATCCCGGTTCGTCATTTATCAGACAAATCAGCCGGTTATCGGCCACAGTCAGTAACTGCATGATATCGCCATCGGTCCGGACCAGTTCCGAAACCGATTCGGTTCCCAGATTCACGAGCGCGATTCCACCTCCCGTTTTATCCTGCCCGTTCAAAGAGGCAGAAGCGGTGATGAGGTAGCGCCCGTCCCAGGAAAGCTCCAGGTCGGTTGGATTCACACCGGCGTAAAATGAGCGCAGTACCTGATAATTAACGACATCGATCACATTGACCACGCCGGCAAACCGATCAGCGACATACAGAAGTTTACCATCCGGCGAGACTTCAACAGCAACCGGATTGCGTCCTACTGTCAACGAGTACAGCTGGGCACCATCGGCCATAGAAATCAACTGTACACTGTTATCATAATCGTCGTCATAACTGCCGTTAGCGACATACATTGTCCTGCCGGAAGGGGAAAAAGCGATATCGGCCACTCTACCGCCGGTACTGAAATCGTACAGTTTCCTGTCGACCACCGGATCGTAAACTTCACAAATCCCCTGCGAGCTCGAAATCACAAACAAACGCTTCAATTTTTCATGATATCGTAGAAGATCACACCCGGGGTTTGTATAAAGCAGGTCGACCAGCAAACTGCTGTCGAAATTCATCACACTCACCGACGCCTTGTTGTCGCGGAAGTATTCCGGATGGCTGACATACAGTTTGTAGCCTTCCTCAGCAACAAGCGATCCGCATAACAGCGGCACAAACATGACAATCGCAAGCACGCTGGCGACCGTGCGAATTTTACCATATTTCAAAATTTTCATCTCCATAGACAAACTCCCCCTCGGCCAGAGTCGCGATTACTTTTACAAATGGAATCTTCTCCGGCTCGATTTGATAAGGATCTTCTTCCAGTATAACAATATCGGCATATTTTCCCACGGATATACTCCCCAGCTCATCTTCTCTGCCCACGGCATAGGCGGAATCGATAGTTGTGGCCCGAATCGCTTCCGCGACATTCAATCTCTCGATCGGATATAACTTACATCCATCAGCGGGACGCTTACGGGTAACCGCGCAATAAATGTTCCAGAGCGGATCGATACGATCGATGGGGCCATCCGAACCGAAAGCCAGCACCGCGCCACTTTTCAGCAAAGAGCTGTACGGGTACGAGTAGCGCGCGCGCCTGCCCCAGTATTTGACCACCAGGTCGAGATCGGAAACCAGGTGGCAGGGTTGCACCGAGGCGATGACATTGTGCCGGGCGAAGAGTTCGATATCCCGCTTTCTAAGTAACTGGCAATGTTCCACCCGATGACGGTAACCATGTTTGCGGCGTCCCATAGCGGAAGCGATCGCTTTCAGGGCATTGTAGTTGGCTTTATCGCCTATGGCGTGTACAGCGACGCTGAGGCCTCCCCGGATGGCCCGCCTGATTTCAGTTTCGAGCTGTTCGTACTCCATCTGTGCGATTCCGCGATTTGTCCTGCTGTCGGAATAGGGAGCAAACATCAGGGCGGTCTTGGAACCGAGGGCGCCATCGGCAAAAAACTTGACCCCGCATATCTTTAAAAACCGATCGCCGTAGCGATCCTTAATATGCAAATCAAGGAGTGAATCCAGATGCTCTGAGCGCACATAGTGATGCACTCGAATTTTGAGGCCATGCTTCCTGTGGTACTCCTGCAACACACCGAATCCGTCAGCGCCGTCAAAACTGCAGACGGAAGTTATTCCCAGGCTGTGAGCGTTTTTCTGGGCGGATGATACCGCTTTAAGTGACTGACCGAGACGGGGAATCGGTATCTGTGAGTAAACTTCAAAAGCCGCCTTCTCGAGCAGAACCCCGGTTGGATCGCCACTTCTATCACGCACGATCTCACCTCCCTGGGGATCAGGAGTATCTCTGTCGATATCCAGCTTTTTCAAAGTCAGGCTGTTGACCCAGGCCGAGTGTTCGTCGCGGGAAAACATGACAACCGGATTGCGGGGGACGATTTTGTCCAGATCCGATGCATGCGGTTCGACCGGATCTCGCCAGTTATCAGACTGCCAGCCATGTCCCACCAGCCAGTCATTTTTTTTCAGTTTTTTGGCCTGCTTTTTTATAAGTTCGAGGACTTCGGAATAGCTTTTACATTTCTCGATATCGAGCATCGCCAGGCTCCAGGCCCAGAAGACAAAATGCAGGTGTGAATCCCAGAAACCGGGCAAAACAGTCTTGCCCTCCAGATCGACTATCTGGTATTCATCGGAAGGTATGGCGTACAAATCGGAGTTCTGCCCCATCCATTCGATTTTCCCACCGGCGATAATCACAGCCTGGCAATACGGCACGCGGTCGTCCTGGGTGTAAATACGACCGGAATGAAACAGCAGTTTTCTTGTCATCCTGACTTATTCGGCCAGAACCCGTCGATCTCCCTCGCGCCGGGTAACTCCCTGACGATCGAGATATTCCAGAATAGGAATCGTATATTTGCGGGTCAGCCCCAGCTTCTCCTTGAGCTGTTTGACCTCGAGATTTCCCTGCGATTTTATAGTGTCTATTACCGTATCCTTGATTTTATCAAAATCTTCCGCTTTGAAGAGGATTCCGCCGGAGAGCTCGATAACTTCACCAGAGCGAACCAGGAAGTTCAGCACCTGTCTTGTAACATGATGACCGCGTTCGATCTCGCGACGAGTCGGAGTCAACAGGTCGGGTGCTGTCAGTCTTGACAGTATATCCTTTCTAACATCGCGGTGTTCCGGTTTGAGACCCGCGCGGTAGCCGGCCAGGCGGATAAATTTCCTGTCCGCTTCGACCTGTTTTTCGGATTCCAGAATACTGAGCGCGAATTCGAGTTCCTCTTCAGACAGTTTCAATTTAGACATCAACTCAGCTTTGCCTACACCCGGAAGCATCGGATTACGTCCGTGAAAATCCTCCAGATGCGATAACACTTTTTTTATAAGCCGATCCTTGTATTCGGCACCGACCAGCAAATTGCCATAACGAATCACCCGGCCGTCGTCAATCAGAGTATTTAAATTCCGTTCGACATCCTCCCGATTGAAATTGGACGCCCTCAGAAGCTCGCCTGAGGCGCGGGTTTTATACTTCCGCAGTTCAGTCAAAATAAGACTGTCGATATGAGCGAGGTCCCGCTCGAGATAAAACTTGCGCAGGCTCTTGTCGTTTCTGCGAAAACCGGTCAGGTCAACATCGACTATTTCACCGCCTGCCGCCAAAAGATCGGGGGTTGGGTAACGCAGAATCACACGATCACCCAGACGAGCCATGATCCGCTCTTGTGCATGGCAGACAATCACACCCTCATCACCCGCTAAAAATCTGTCATCCTTAAACATTTTTATGCGCACATCGAATTCACTGGTACCGACTTTGAGGCTCAGGATTCGGTTGTGGTTGAGCGGGATACGTGCAAATGAAGACATCTCAACCCGCACAGCCAGAGACGATGATCCATCGTAATCATCAGGACCGACCAGGCAGTCACCGCGTGAAATCTCTTCTTTCGAAACACCGGTCAGGGACAGGGCTGTTCGTGCCCCCTGGAAAGCTTCATCCCGTTTCTGTTTGAACGTCTGAATCGATTTGACGCGTGCAGTTTTTCGGCTGGAAACGATCCGGAGTTCATCTCCCGACATAATACTGCCGTCACGCATCGTACCGGTCACAACTGTACCGATCCCGGGCAGGCTGAAAGCGCGGTCGATATAAAGCCTCGGCTTGTGAGGATTGTATCTCTCGGGAAGTTTGCTCAATGATTCAGCCAGGTGTTTCTGAATCAGGTCTAAACCCCGGTTGCCTTTCGCAGAAAAAGGTAGAATCGGTGCATTATATAAAAATGTATGTTTGACTTTCTCACGGATATCCTCTTCTACAAGCAGAAGCCAATCCTCCTCAACCAGGTCTGTTTTAGTTAAAACAATTGCGCCGTGCCTATGGTTGAGAAACTGCAGAATCTCGAGATGTTCCTGCGACTGGGGCATCCAGCCGTCATCGGCCGCCACCACAAACAGGACATAATCGATTCCACCCACACCGGCGATCATATTGCGGATAAAGCGTTCATGACCGGGAACATCGACAATCCCGACCTCGTCGCCGGATTTTAGCGCGAACCAGGCGAACCCGAGATCGATCGTCATCTCCCGTGACAGTTCCTCGGGCAGACGGTCCGGGTTGATACCGGTCAGAGCCCGGATCAGAGTCGATTTGCCGTGGTCGATATGGCCTGCTGTGGCGAGAGTGTAAATCATTTTATTTTATAAATGCCTGCCTGACAGCCGAAATCAGGAGCGCATCTTCATCGGCGAAAACGGTGCGCAAATCCAGAACCAGGTTGTCATCCTTGATACGCCCGATAAGCGGTGGGTCATGCTGTCGAAGACGGGCTGAAAACTTCTGCGGACTGCCTTCGATTGCGAGTTTGAGCCCCAGCGATGGGAAAGACTCTTCGGGTAGTGATCCGCCCCCGCAGAAAGCCTCGGTGTCCAAGATTTCGGATTCGATTTGTAAAGCAGACAGCTCCTGCTGAATTCTTTCCGCACGGTTTCTAAGTTCCGAATTTGATGTTGAAAGCAGTTGGAAAAGGGGAATGTCGTTTAAATCAGCGCGCATATACTTCAGCACCAGTTCTTCCAGCATCGCGATAATTATTTTGTCAAGCCGGCAGGCACGATAGAGCGGATTTTTCTTGACCGCCTGGACCTTTTCTTTTTTTCCAAGAATTATACCGGCCTGCGGACCGCCCAGGAGTTTATCGCCTGAGAAACATACCAGGTCGACTCCGGCTGAGAGCGAATCATGGATGGTCGGTTCACGGGTCAGGCCGAATTCGGAAGTATCCACATATGCGCCTGATCCGAGGTCGTGAACAACAGTCAGGTTTTTACGCTTGCCAAGTTCGACCAGCTCCCTGACCGGGGTTTCCTCGGTAAAACCGATCTGTTTGAAATTGGAAAGATGCACTTTAAACAGCACGGTCGTAAGATCATCAATTGCGTTTTCATAATCTGAAATCACCGTCCGGTTGGTAGCGCCGACTTCTTCAAGTTTAACACCGCTCCTGGTAGCGACCTCATGCATCCTGAAGCCACCGCCGATCTGCACCTGTTCGCCTCTGGATACGATCACTTTTTTGTTGAGCCCGAAGGTATTTAAGATCAACATCACAGAGGAAGCATTATTATTGACGGCGATCCCTGCTTCAGCGCCGGTCAGGGCGGACAGCAGTTCAAACAGAAAAGACCCCCGGCTTCCGCGCGAACCCCTTAGGAGATCGAATTCCAGGGAGGAATATCCGCCGATTTTTGATTTCAAGCGGTCGAACATATCTTTTCCCAGTGGTGTTCGTCCAAGGTTGGTATGAACTACAATACCGGTGGCATTGATCACTCGGCTGGTCAGCTCATAGCGCAGATTATTGAGATCGGATATGATTTTACTAAAAAACGCTGACCGCATCTCGGATCGCCCGGATTTAATCTTTTCACGCAGTCTTTCAATATGCTTGCGAACATAGCGGCCTACCAGCGGACGGGAATATCTCTCGATAAATTCACGAAGAGAATCATCAGCAAGGATTTTCTCTACCTGCGGTATATCACGGAACTGTTTTATCTCGATATCATTCATTTTGATGAATATAGTTTTTTGGATAAAATCCTACAAGCATAAACAACGTGCAATAAAAACGGAAGGGGAAGGAATCGAACCCTCCGCCGCCTTGTGGGGCGGCCAACGGGTTTGAAGCCCGCGGGGGCCACCAGGCCCCATCCTCTTCCGACCGGAATATAAACATTCACCCGCTTTTGTCAATTCGGATGTAAACGGTCAGGAAAATTGCATTCCTTCAACCTGACTTTATATTAAAACTAATTCTACTAAAACTCATAAAATACTTGCTTTTTTACGAAACAGGACTATATTTATCTCGTATACAGAAATAAACCTCACGATTTGTCAATGAGTCAAAAAACAGGCTGATGATAAAAGGCGACTACAACTATTTCAGGCAAGTGCCTTATTGAGTTTACAACATTAGATCTCTGAAAGGAGAAACGGAATGCCCCGACCCGTTCATTTCGAGATTCCGGCCGATGATCCCGAACGTGCCGGTAAGTTTTATGAGGATGTATTTGGCTGGCAGATATCCAAGTGGGATGGCCCGGAGGATTACTGGCTGATCAAATCCGGCGACAAGGAACAGCCGGGTATCGATGGTGGCATCGCCCGTAAAAACGATATGCTGTCATCGGTGACAAATACTATCGACGTTCCCGACGTGGATCAGTTCACTGACAAGATCAAATCCAAAGGTGGTACTGTTCTGATGCCGAAGATGGCTGTGCCCGAGGTAGGCTGGATGGCTTACTGCAAGGACACGGAGGGGAACATCTTTGGTTTGATGCAGATGGATCCAACCGCCAAATAACACAAATTGCGACTGGCTGGTAACCCTCCCCGGATATCAGCCGTTCCATACCCCATCATTCGACACGCGGCGGGTTGTCATACGACAATACCCACGAGGCAGCCCCCGCGTTTTTTTATATCGATTTTACGGGAAGTTTCATCGGGTCGTCGATCGCGATCGGTTCCTTGATGAAGTACGGTTCGGCATACTCGGACTTTATATTCAATCCCAGATTGCGGTCGCGGGTTTTGATATATTCAATTATATCCGCTCCCGGATGAAATATCTGTTTCGAACCGGGGGTACCGTCGAATTGAGACTTATAGGCTCGTACCGCTTCCAGCTTGCGCTTATGCTGATTCGAGACATCTACTAAAAATGAAGGTCTGATTTCGCGATAGTAGGTCGAAAACAGGATCTTGAAGGGCCGATGCGGTTCGCCCTGTAAATCTATTTTTTTCAGTCCGGCGAAATAGCATGCATCCTGAAGAAGCAAAGAACATACGCGATGGTCGGGGTGACGCTGTTCCCAGTAAGGCAGAATCGCCAGGCGGGGCTGATAGTCACGGATGATCTGAGCCAGGCGCAGGATATTGTCGCGATTGAACTCGAGTGCCCCATCGGGCATACCCAGGTTGATACGATTGGCCAGGCCCATAATCCGACCGGCTTCACTCGCTTCCGCCAGGCGATCTTCCGAGGCCCCTTTGGTTCCCATCTCACCGGCGGTCAGATCGCAGGCTCCTGTTTTATAGCCCATTTCAGCCAGCTTGATCATCAGCCCGCCGGAGGTGATCTCGATATCATCGCAATGTGCCGCAAAAGCCATTACATCGAGTTTTTCCGAGCCCATCAACCCACCGTCCTTTCATACAGATTCTCATATTGACCCACGATTTTATCGTAGTGAAATTTTTCGATTACCGACTGACGGGCATATTTCGAGAAACTCTGCCATTTTTCGTTATCTGTCAGGATTTCGACCGCTTTTTGTGCCATCGTATCGGTATCCCCCAGATCGCAGACATAGCCTGATTTGCCATCGCTTATTAACTCCTTCAGGCCGGTCGTATGAGTTCCGATCGAGGGCACCCCGCAACAGAGCGCTTCCATCGCCGCCAATCCGAAAGATTCATGTTCCGACGGCAAAAGGAACAGGTCGCCGGCAGGAAGGATATCTTCGATATTATGGCGACTTCCCATAAAGAAGACATCACCAGAAAGATTGTGCTCATTGACGAATTTTGTGGCGGTAGCAATCTCCGGACCTTCGCCGATCAGGATCAGCTTGCTTTTCACTTTCTCATTTAACTTCAGGAAGACTTCCATTACGTCACCGATCCGCTTGAGGGGACGGAAATTGGACATATGGATCACCAATTTCTCGCCGGCGGGCGCGTACTTGCACTTGAGGTTGTATGGATCACCCGGTTTATATCTTTCCGGATCGATAAAATTATAAATCACCTCGATATCGTCACAGATATTGAAGGTCCGGCAGACCTCGTCCTTGAGATGACTGCTGACCGCGGTGACCGCATCAGATACCTCGATCGAAAAGCGTGTGATATCCACAAATGATTTATCCGAACCCACCAGGGTAACATCGGTGCCATGCACTGTAGTAATCAGCTTCAAATCACATTCAGTGACCATCTGTTTGGCCAGATGACCACAGATAGCGTGCGGGATGGCATAATGGGCATGGATAAGATCGAGTTTATGCTTGCAGGCTACTTCCGCGATTCGCGCCGCCAGGGTCAGGGTGTAGGGCGGGTATTTGAAAAGCGGATAATTCGAAGTTTCGACCTGGTGATAGAAAAGGTTGCGTCCATTGGGATCCAGACGAAACGGCATGGCATACGAGAAGAAATGTACCTGGTGGCCCCTGTGAGCGAGGCATTTTCCTATCTCGGTGGCGACCACTCCGGATCCGCCGATGACCGGGTAGCAGGCGATGCCGATGTTCATCTCAGTATCCCATGTCCTCCAGGTAGATCACCTGGTGATCGTAGCAGTCGAGTTTCAGGTGCTGATCGATTTTATCCATGAATTCAGGACCGTACCTGACAATGAAATTGAAGATATTAAAATGCCGTTCCTGGAGGGACTGCTCCGGATATAAAAACTCCGATGCACGCTCGATACCATCGACAATCCCTTTGTTACGTTTCTTATAGGCCTTGATAATTTTTTCACGCAGTTGCTTGATCTCATATTCGACTTTGCCCTTGGTTTTCCGGACAGTGCGCTGTACCCCCTCGTCGAAGTCGGCCAGGTATTTTTCCAGGCTGAGAATTCTCTGGTTGATTTCGTCGCAATCCTGCTCAATTTTTTGATCGAGTTCAGCAGGTATCTTTTCCTCGACTATATCCTTGATTTTGGCCTGCAGGTGTTTTTCATCGATGAAGTCGGTCATTGTAAGTTCGTGCTTCTCCATCACCCGGCAGGCGAATTTGTCCATAACAGTGGCGGATATCCGCGGATAGACTATTGGGCACTGCACCTTGAAATGATTGTGCAGATCCTTGATCTGCGCGAAATACGCGACTTCTGCCGGACCACCGATATAGGCCAGAGTCGGGAAAAGGTGGTCCTGCATGACCGGCCTCAGAAGCACATTGGGTGAGAAATGATTAGGAAACTGATCCAGTTTATCGAGCAACTCCTCACGGCTGAACTTCTGATCCTCGCCGTCAATAAAGTACGAGTCGCCGTCGTAACCAATTCGAGACCTTTCACCATTACAATAGAACAGGTTGGTGTAGTTCTCCAGATGATGCACCTGGAGATGATAACCCAGTTGCTTCAATTCTGTATTGGCCAGATTGATTATCTGGTTGGAGGATTCGAACTCGGCGATCTCTTTTTCGAAGACCGGCTTGGCCATCCTCTTGATACGGTCATCGGCCGGATTGACCAGCACTAAACCGGAATCGGTAAACAGCTTTGCCAGGAGCCGTCCGAAGGCTTCACCAATCGGCTGGCCGGGTTGATACGAATCGGAAATCATCTCGCGGATATCGGAATGATAATCCGAGGGAGGCAGGCTGTTTAACACTTCCTGGTTGAACAGGTCTATATTGTCATCCAGATTAAAAAACGCCATCGGCCTGTCACCGGGAGGCTCATTTGGCTCATAGTCGATTTTGTGCAGGTTGTAAAGTTTGTCGAGGATATGCACATGACGAACTTCCTCGAAATCATGATCGTCGGTGGCCATCCAGAAAATCGGCACGACCGGAACATCCAGTTTATCTTCCATCTCCTGCGCCAGTTTCAGCGCTGTCAGCGTTTTATAGACCGTGTACATCGGACCGGTCAGCAGGCCAACCTGCTGGCCTGTGAAGACTACGCAGGATTTCGTGTCCCTCAGTTTTTCAATATTATCAAAAGTCTTCCCGGCAAACCCGTAAGACTTGTTCTGCTCGGTTAAAATTGCAACCAGCTCTTCGCGTTTATAGTCGCGTTTGGCCATATTGGAGGCGTTTTTCTCGAAACGATCGATTCGTCGGAAATTTGCGCAGTAATATGGCGCCACTTTCTCAAAATCATTGAGAAAATCCCAGAACAGCTTGCTGGTGGACTTGAGGTCCTTATAGCTAAGCTTCATGCGGTTGTCCATCTCTCCCCGCTTGATCTTGTGCATCTCGGTCGTCAGACTCATAACCAATTATCTTTTTGAAAATCCTCTTTATCCAGTTTAATATGTCTTCAATAACAGTATAAACAACAGGAACGACGATAAGTGTCAGAAAAGTTGAAGAAAGCATACCGCCTATCACCGCCTGGGCGATCGGAGCGCGCAACTCGGCACCCGGGCCGATCGCCAGAGCCAGGGGAAGCATTCCGAAGATAAGAGACAACGCGGTCATCATGATCGGACGCAACCTGATCGGGCCGGCTTCCAGGATCGCCTCGGTACGATCAGAGCCCTTGTCACGTCTCTGTTTGACGAAATCGATCAAAAGAATCGCGTTTTTTGTAACCAGCCCCATTAACATGATGACACCGATCAGCGACATGATAGAAATCGCCGAATTGAAGATCAGAAGTCCCAGAAACGCGCCGATCATGGATAACGGCAGGGTGGTCATGATCGTGACCGGATCGAAGAAACTGTTCAACTGCGACGCCAGCACGAGATAAATGAACACGATTGCCAGAATCAGCGCTTCTGTCAAATATTCAAAAGATTCTTTTTGCCACTCTGCTTCACCGATTGCACCGATCGAATAGCCGGGCGCCACCTTGACTGAATCGAGTTTGGCCTGAATTTCAGACCGTACTGTACCGGTAAACCTTCCAGCCGTATTCCCGGTCACTGTGTAGATTCGCTGGCGATCATAGCGATTGATCTCAGGCGGGGCACCGCCCTGGTCGAAACTGGCCACCCGTGAAAGCGGAAAGGCCGGATTATCCTCGCCCGCAACATCTTTATATGAAGGGATCATGAAGCGCTCTAAATCGTCGACCTCATCGCGTTGATCAGGTCTCAGCCTGAGCAGGATATTGTATTCTTCATCTTCATCGCGCAGTCGTGAGACTTCCTCGCCCTCGACAAACATCCTGACAGCTGAAGCCAGGTTTTGCAAATTCACACCAAGATCGGCCGCCTTTTCACGGTCGACATGGATCTGCACCTCCGGCTTGACCTTTGTCAGCGAGTTATCAATATCTACCGCGCCGGGTACCGAACGTACGATCGAGTCGGTGATCATGGTATAGTATTCGAGCAGTTCTTCCCGTTCACCACGGACAGCATATTCGATCGGAGCCTGTCCGCCCTCGGACTGCTCAGAGGCCACAGCCAGCTTAATTCCGGCGATATCTTTCATATTTTCTCGAACAGCCATCATCACGTCTGAGACCGATCTCTCGCGCTCGTCCATGGGTACCAGCTGGACATAGATATATCCCTCATTGATGCCCCGCTCACCTGAACCGATTACCGTGTACATATTGATAATTTCAGGATATGTTTTCAGTCTTTTCTCTACTATGTTTGCCAGAGACTCAGTCTTTTCTAAACTGCTTGATGGCGCGGTCTGGAAACTGAGATAGAACTCGCTTTCGTCTGTCTGAGGAATGAATTCACTACCGAGCTGAGTGGCAATAAAAATTGCCAGTACAAAAGATACTGTCGCGACTAAAAGAACTAAAAAGCGATGATGAAGCGACCAGGTTAGCATCCGTTTGTACAGGTTTCCAAAGCGAGTGAAGAGATTATTCCAGGCATTGGTCAGCATCAGGAATGGATTTTTGGTACCTTTATGGGATTTCTCTTTAGTCAGAAAGCGCGATGACAGCATCGGCGTAAGTGTAAAGGCCACAAAAAGCGACACCAGAACAGAAAACGCCACAGTCATGCCAAAGGAGAAGAAGAATCGTCCGACGATCCCCTTCATGAACGCCACCGGCAGAAACACTACCATAATAGCAAAAGTGGTGGCGGTCACCGCCAGCCCGATTTCAGCAGTTCCGTCCGAGGCCGCCTGGTCACCCTTTTTGCCCATATCCAGGTGGCGATAGATATTTTCAATCACCACAATTGCATCGTCGATTAACAACCCCACCGCCAGGGAAAGTCCCAGAAGAGTCATGAAGTTCAGGGTAAATCCCAAAAAGTTCATGAACGTGAATGTGGAAATAATTGAAACCGGGATAGCGATTGCGGTGATCAATGTCGAACGCCAGTTCGCTAAAAAGAGAAAGACCACAATCACTGCCAGAGTACCACCGTAGATCAGGTTAACCACGACGTCATGGACAGCATTGCGGGTAAAATCGGATTGATCCTCGACAATGGTATAAGTAATATCCGGCGGAAGCTCCGACTTGAGCTTATGAAGTTCCTCTCCGACACGGTCAGCGACATCGACAACATTGGCACCGGACTGCGTAATCACGGCCAGCGATATCGCGCGACTGATTTCGAAATCATTGACCTCCTTCTGGCCCAGCCGAGCAAGGGAAGTCTGCTCCTTGACACCGTCATAAACATGGGCGACATCGGTGAGCTTGACGAAATGCCCTTTGGGGGTGGCGATAATCAATTTTTTGAGTTCATCTATCGTTTCGACCTTGCCCATAGTACGAACCAGCATCTCGGTACGGCCTTTTTTGAGACGGCCTCCGGGAAGTTCGAAGTTCGATGAGGCTATCGCATCGGAGACGTCGAACGGTGTCAGATCATAAGAACTGAGCAAGTCCAGATCGAGTTCGACCTGGATTTCCCGCTCGAACCCGCCGATCAGGTCGACCGAGCCGACACCCTGTATATTTTCAAGTCTTTTCTTTACCTGCTCTTTAACGATATATGTCAGATCCTTTGCGGAACGATCGCCTGAAACAACCACTGAAAGAACCGGTTGTGATGACGGATCAAATCGCTGAACGATCGGATCCTCAATATCGAGGGGCAGTTCGCCCCGGATCGCGGAGACTTTGTCACGCACCTCGCTGGCCGCATCGAGGGCGTCAACCTCCAGCTCGAACTGCACCATCACCCGTGAATACCCTTCCATTGAGACTGATTCGATCCTGTCCACACCCGAGATCGGGTTGACCGCGTCTTCGATCTCCCGCGTCACCTCGATTTCGACTGATTCCGCGCTGGCTCCGGGATATACTGTCGTTACCACCACGAAGGGAAAGTCGATCTCCGGAAAAAGTTCCATTGAAAGACGATTGAATGACGTATAGCCCAGAACCAGGAGGGCTACGATCATCATGGTCGCGAAGACCGGCCTTTTGATGGATACATCTGCTAAAATCACTTGTTATCCGACCTCCTGTTGACCACGTTCACGAGACTGCCGTCATTGAGAAATGACTGCCCCAAAACCACCACGCTCCAGCCGGATTCAACCCCGGAGAGAATCTGCACGTTTTCCTCGTCCTCGTTGCCCAGCTCGACTTCGACCGACTGGGCGGTGTCGCCTTCGAGAAAGAACAGACGCGGGATCCCTTTCTGGATACGTACAGCTTCACGCGGGACCAGAAGCGCATCCGTAATAGTGCGAAGTTCGAGTTCGGCAGTCGCCAGCGACCCCACCTTGAGCCTGCTATCTCGGTTTGCGGCTATAACTTCTACTGCAAACGCGCGCGTTTCCGGATCGGCCGATGCCGAAACCCGTTCGACGACACCGATTACAGGATTGTGTTTATCCTGGCCACGCATCCCCATCGTCACCGTGTCGCCAACCTGGACATAATCCACATCATCCGGATCGACTCCGATGGTCACCCGGACGCTGTCGGTACGGCTGACCGTGGCCAGCTTCTCTCCCTGCAATACCTGATCACCATAGTTGACATCCAGGGCGGTTATCCGTCCATCAAAAGGAGCAACGATTTTGACCATCTCGCGGGCGGCATTGAAATCCGCCCGTGAAACCTTGTACTGGGTGCGAATATTATCCAGTTCGTTTTCAGACACAGCTCCTTCTTCGTACAGGTTTTTGTATTTATTGAGCAACCTGCGGTTGTTTTCATAGACAGCTTCAGCCTGATGATAACTCGAACCGGGACCGCCCGGATCGAGCGTAAGGAGCACCTGGCCGTTTTCGACCTGGTCACCAAGTCGGACATTTATGGATTCAACGGTTTCGGACAATTTGGCCGACAGGTTAGCATGCTCGATACCTTCCACAGTGCCGGAATAAGTCTTGGTAATGGTCAGTTCACCATGCTGGGCGGTAGTGACTTCAACAGCAATCCGCTCCGGTTCAGTAACAGTTTCGGGAGCGTTTTGTCCACCGCACCCGGCCAGTAAAATCATTGCAACAAGCAGTGTGAGTATTACGATGCGACTCATTTTCTACTCCTTTTACCCCAGCGATCAAAACCGACCGCTTTCTCATATTTTGCCAGTGCGATTTCATAGTCGTATATTGCTTCAATGTGATTTGTTCGTGCCGTGGTCAGGGCTTCCTGAGCCGAGAGGATCTCCAGCTGTGTGCCGATCCCGTTTTTGAAACGCAGATTGGCTACCCTGAGCCCCTCTTCGGCCAGAGCGATCGTTTTCTGGCTGGTCACGAGACGAAGCTTGGACTCCTCAATTGAGCTGATCGCTTCTTCAACTTCCAGCCGGATAGCATCCTCGATCTGACTTTTGGCCAACTTCGATTTAACATAGTCAGCCTTGGACTGCTTGACTTTTCCTGATGATTCAAGACCGTCGAAGATCGGAAAGTTCAGAGACAATGAAGCGGAGGTACTGCGATTCCAGTCACCATCCCCCGGAAAAGTTTCGTCGACCGTCGCGGCCCATTCCAGTGCGGCCGAAAAATACAGTGACGGCATCCGCCCCGAACGTGATATACCGATCGCTTTTTTGTAAGCTTTGATCAAATAATCCTGCTGAACATAGTCAGGTCTCTGACGGAAAGCGGTGTCAAGGGCGGCTTCGAGCTCCGGCGTTGTAATCGTGTCAACCAGGTCAAAATCGAAATTGAGTTCGACTTCGCGCCTGCTCTCATAGCCGATAAAATAGCGCAGGTTGCTCAGGGCAATACTGGCTATATTCTTGGATTTGGTTAATTGAGGTTTCAGATTAGCCAGCTCAACCTCGGCCCTGAGCCTGTCGAATTCCGAGATCAAGCCCTGGTCGTATAAACTCGTGACCACATCGAGATTTTCCCTGGCCCGTTCGACCGCATCCTGCGAAACCTGGACATAATCATGCGCCAGAATCGCGCTGTAAAAGAGGTTGCGGGTATTGAAAATCAAAGCCTGACGGGCGGCCTGGACCGCCTGGCCAGCGGCTTTGTTATAAAGTCTGGCAATTGCCAGGGCGTTAAAAACCCTTCCTCCTCCGAACAAGGTCTGTTGCAGGTCGAAACGCAGGGAGTAATCGTTTTTTCCGCCGATCTGGATTTGATCGCCACCGAACACGAATGTCTGCAGTTCGAAATTGCGAGTGTATCCGCCATTGAAGGTCAGCGAGGGCAAAGCGCCCGCCCAGGCTTCTTTGATCTGTCCCTCGGCCTTGCGTTTATCCTGCAGAGCTGAGAGATAAGCCTCGTTGTTTTTAAGAGCCATCCTGATCGCTTCATCGATAGTCAGTTCATCCGCGTGCGCAATACCGGTCAGAAGCAGTAACCCGCACACCCACATGAGAAAAAGCCTGATTAGTTTGGACCGTCTCAATTCAGTATGCCCTCCAGATAGATTGTGTTTATCTGTTCAACTATATGATCGATAGAGATTTCCTTGCCCTCCGCCAATGACCTGAAAAAGACATGATCCACCATCCCGATCATACAGGTCGAGGCGATGTAAGAATCAATTGGCTTGATGTTTCCCGTTTTAATAGCTGTCTCCAGTTTATCTTCCAGGTGATACATACGTTGAAAAACTTTCTTGTGGATTCGATCCTTAAACTCCAACCTGATTTCGACCTGATTCGAGGAAACAATTTTAAAAATCGGTTTGTGATTTTCAAGAAACTTACAGTATATTTCAAGCCCCGACTTTATCTGTTCAAGCGGGTTTTCAGATTGCACGATACCGGATTTCATCATCTCATCGAGCTCATCCAATCCCTCCTCAATCACCGAAACCAGAATTTCCTCCTTGGTATCGAAATGGTTATACACGGTTCCTTTGGCAACCCCGGCTAATCTGGCTATCTCCGATACTTCTGTGCCATGAAAACCGCCCTTTGCGAACAGCTTCTCGGCCGCTTTCAGGATCTTCCGGCGACCCGCTTCTTTTTTGTCAGTTTGCTCAGCCATAAGTTCATCCTCATTTCATGACTGACCAGTCAGTCACAGTAATCAGTATCTAACGGCTGAGGCTGGATTTTGTTTCGTCTTTTATTGGAAATCCCTGATTATTTTAACAAGACATATAAGACGATAATGGTGTTATATCCATTTTTTGCGCTTAAAGAACAACAGCAAGCCTACAACTATCAGTATAATTACAATCCAGGTAAAGGTGTAACCGTATTTCCATTCGATCCAGGGCATATACTTGAAATTCATTCCAAACAGCCCTGCGATAAACGACGGAGGCAATAATATTGCTGTAAAAATTGTCAGAAACTTGATTATCTGGTTGGTTCGATCTGAAACGGAGGAGAAATAAACTTCCAGCGCTGAATTGAGAATATCGCGATTGGAATCCGCCTCGTCCATCATGCGGGAGAGATGATCGTGGATATCGGAGAAATAGACCTCCGCTTTTTTCGGAATCAAAGACAGCTTGCCGGTAGTCATCTGGTAAACCACCTCGCGCAGGGGCGCCATAATTCGCTTAAAATCCAGCGTATCTCGACGAATATTAAAAATCCTCTTGACGATTTCCGCCTGGGGATCCTCGAATACATCATCTTCGATTTTATCGGTTTCGGCCTCGATAATATCCAGTGGCCGGTCATAGGTATCGACCAGGTAGTCCAGTAAGGCGTGAAACAAAAAACTGGTCCCGCGTGCCACAATACGATCATCGCGTAGAAACTTCTGAAAAAGCGAATCGAGGATATCGATCTGATGCCTGTGGACGGTTACCACCGCGTTATGAGTAAGGAACAGTCCGATATCGTGGACCGCCAGTTCATCCTCACCACCCGGACGACCGACCGACTGGAAAATCACGAACAGGTAGTCCTCGTATTCGTCGACTTTTGGACGGGATTCCTCGGAGAGAACGTCTTCGATAGAAAGGGGGTGAAACTTGAAATCATGGGTCAGGATGTAGGACTCCTCGTCGGTCGGATTGAACAGGTCAATCCACAGGATCGAACGCGGGACCTGCATCATCTCCCGAAAATCAAGAATTCCTGTCCTGTCGCGTCCCCCTCCATCGGGGGTCCAGTAAAATGATCTAACCATTTGTTACATTTTCAGTATAAAATTCACACCAGCTCCGGATAATACAACGATCGCATAATGGACGACCCGCTTTACAGACTCGTCGTCCGTGGTGAATCAGGTTCAGGTGAAAAGTATAATAATTATCAATGTTTTGACCAAACCAAAACTGAAAAGATTTGGATCTGTCGTTTGTGTTCTGAACTAACCCGAGTCTCAGGGTAATCCGGTGGATATGCGTATCGACCGGCATTACATTCCTGCCGAGTGCGAACAGAAGCACGCAGGCGGCTGTTTTCTCTCCCACCCCGGGAAGTGATAGCAGATACTTCAGCGCTTCTTTATCGGACATATTTTTCAGATTCGACAATGTATGACGACCTTGATCCGACTTGATTTGTTTTAATGCTGTGGAGATAGATTTGGACTTGCGATCCGCCAATCCCCCGGATTTTATCGCCTTGGCGATATCATTCATGTCAGCATTACCGAGAGCCTTGTATGAGGAAAATTTCTTTTTAAGATTTTTATGGGCACGTGAAGAGTTGGCATCGGAGGTGTTCTGCGACAGAATCGTGCCGATCAGCACATCCATTGCCGAGCCATGAGGGGTAAACTCGCGGGTTCCATATTCTTGTGCGAGGCTGTTTTCAATCTTTGTGATGAGTTTTGAAATCCGGCGCGGACTCATTCTCGACCTCCACAGCAGAACCCAATTGAGCCTCCTCCTTTTCTCGTTTGATATCTTCTTCAAGCGATTCTTTGCTGATCTCTTTGACACCTATCCCGAAATGATCCTTGAACAGGAAAAACAATCCGGTAATCCAGATCGGCAGGAGGTTCATAAAATGGAAGATTATCGAGAATCCAACCGCCACTTCTTTGGGTATAACGCCATATGTCTGCTTTATGATACCGATCACTATCCACTGAAATGTACCAAGGTTGCCGGGAGTGATCGGAACAACTGTAAAGAAGGTGGTGACAGCCACGAAGATCATGGCCATCCAGTATGGCACCTGCAAGCCAAACGCCTCCCGAAACGCTGCGATCAAAAGCATCACGATAATAATATTGCAGGCCCACATCAGAACCGAGTAGGCAAATACCAGAAGCGTATGCTTAAACGAGGTCAAAGCGCTCAATCCCTGTGTAAACGAGCGTGAGACACCCTCGATCCTGCGATAGAAACGCGGAAACCTCCGGCGCAGTTTTTTCTTACCATAATAGCGCAGACCGCGTTGATTCGCGAGAATCAATATATAGACCGAGATCAGGCCTGCCATGATGATACCCAGAATCAGCGAATTACGCGTCATCCAGCTCGGAAAGACGATGAAAAACGACGATATCAACAGCATCAGGATCAGGCACAGGCCGTCAAAAGTTGCTTCTACGAGGACTGTTGTAGCGCCGAACGTTTTCGGCAGATTCTCGGTCTTGTTCAAAAAGACGACGCGAGCCGCCTGTCCGGTCAAAGCCGGAAGCGAGATATTCATTAACTGGCTGACTGCGAATAACGAATAAATGCGACGGATCGAGATAACTTTGCGCTGATCGATGATTATCTTCCATCTCAAAGACAGCACAAAGACTTTCACCATACCAAGAAACAAGGCTATAAATATATAGGTAAAGCGAACCTGCTTGATCGTCTTCCAGAGAAGCCCGAAATCGAGGTCGTAAAAGCAGAGCACCAGAAGCACTGCCGCCAGCAACACTCCAAAGATCCATTTATGGCGGAAATTCTTAAAAGACATAAACCTGAAAATACAGCCGCAGGCAACGGGTGTCAAACATTAACTCGGATCCAGGTGTCAGACTTATCTGGAGAATGAGCAGATTAAAATTCGTAGACATCCGCGATCGGAACCCAGCCCTTGAGGTTGTTGGCAAACAGTCCCTCGTAATATCCGGATTCCTGATCGAGGATTTTGAACGTGAGTCCCTCATGAGCGCTGAAGCGGACTTCTCCGATCGCCCCTGGTCCTGCCAGGACCTGAACTTCCGGTGAAGTTATTACTCCACGCGGGGTTTCGTAATTCAGCTTAATATTGATTCCCACGATAGTTGCGCTGGTAACTATAAAGAACGAGAGAACGATTACAATGCCAATAAACAGCATCTTCTTCTCACGGTAATATATCCAGACAATCAAAATCAGGATCAGGAGAAGAAAACATGCGAACGCAAACCATGTCAGTTCAGATGACCTGAAATACAGTGCGGATCCTTTGACGAAATTCCAGATCGGATTCTGGAGGCTATCGGTCGGCTTATCGCGCAAAAGGCTCCTGACAAACCGGAGATTGGCTTTTATGTCCTCATCACGCGGATTAAGTCTCTCGGCCTGCATATACATGGCAACTGCCAGACCACGCTGATCGGTTTTGAAGTAACAGTTGCCGAGGTTGTAATAGAGTTCGGCTGACACGAGGCCAGAATCCCGGATCGCCTGGAAAACTGTCAGGGCCGAATCGTATTCTCCACGGTTGTAGATCTCGACTGCCTGCTCGAAATCCTCTGTCGGCGTCGCTGACAGTGCAGTCGATAAAGCGATAATCAGGATCAGGATATACGCGATCAGCTCTTTCATTTCTGCTTTTTACCCTCCTGCTCAGCCGATACGATCCATCTTTCGCCGTTTTCCAGAAGATCCCGGGCCGTATCGGCACTGCTTTCGGCAGGAGCGAAACGGCCGAAATCCGCGGAACGTATAAGCTCTCGAAACTGCTCGAAGAGGTTGTCATCGTAATTGTGCCGGCGCAGAGTCTTTTGAACCTCGGGTTCGGTCAATCCGGCCGCCGACAGGTTGAATTTATCGCCAATATACTCGTACAGCGCCCTCGAGATTTCAGCATAGTATGCATCCATATTCCCCTGCTCGAGAAGTTTGCGCGAGGCGGACAGTCTTTTGCGGGCCAGGCTGTGGGCGCGTTTCAGGCGACGATAGCGCACATCACCTGACAGCCTCTCCTGCCTGCGACGCCAGATTAGTATCCCTGCCAGGGCAAAAACCGGCAGCGCGGGCATAATCCAGAAGCTTGCGTTGTAAATTAAAGGCTGTATGGGCTCATGCAGTTTTCCATTCAGTTTTTTAGCTCCCAGGATATCGCGCACTTTTATATCGGACGGGAGGTTCATCATGCCGGCGAAATTATCCCCCGAGGAACCTTTGCCGGGAGCAATTTTTAGCGTATAGGGATCCGACTTGAGCGTCTTATAGGTTCCTTCAATCGGATCGAAGTAACTCCAGTGCAATCGAGACAGATCGTAGATTCCCTCCTGTTCGGGTATAATCGAAAACTCAAACTCTTTTGTGCCGATCACTGAACCTCCAGCCCGGTTAATGATCGTGGTGTCACCCGAAGCACGGATATCCAGGCCGTCAATCTCTGGCAGGCGGGGCGCGGAGACGGTTTTGATATTGCCCTTACCCGAGATACGGATCTTCATCAGTATGGTCTCATCGACAGAGACATCGGTTCCTGAAAGGTCTACCCGCATGGAAAATGACCCCACCGCGCCTTTGAAATCCGGCGGACGATTCGCTCTCGGAAGCGGTTTGACATAGATCTTCTGGGGGGTGGTGAAAAGAGTTTCAGGTTCGGAACGACCCAGGCTTCTCGAACGCAAACCGCGCATACTGAACGGATCGGTTTTGAACATGCTCGAAAACGGGTCAGGAGTAATCACCACACGAGCAGGTTCGATCTCAGTTTCGCCCGGAGTAACCGGAAACAGGTAATAATCATGTGCATTTATGGTATAGACATTGCCCTTTATCAGCCGGGTCGCACGATTCCAGCCAAATTCCTCATGCCAGAACCCCGAGAAAGACGGCGCCAGGTATACCGGATCGGAAAAAAATGCTGAACCACGTCTCTGGTATGCCCTGAAGGAATAAACTACCTGCTGGCCTTCATATACAGTGTCGCGGTCGATTTCACACTCAACTAAAAAGTCATCGCGATCTTTATTGTCAGATGGTTGCGTCCTGGTCCCCGGTCTTTTGACCTGTCCCTGGCGGTTCTGAGTGACCGTGATTTTAAGCGGTTGGGTTGAATACTCCCGTCCTTTGATTTTGACCGTGATCGGTCCAACCATGAAATTGCCAGCTTTCTGGGCGACCATAGTATAATCGTATTTTATCGAGCTGGTCGTTTTGCCATTAATGATAGTCTGCTCGAATGTGTGTCCCGACGAATACACTTTGAAAGCGGGAATACTTGGCAGTCGTGGTTCGGCTGAGGCCTGGCTGTCCAGAATCTTTACCGAAAGGATAACACGATCACCGACCGCCACACGGTTTGAGCTCAAAGTCGAGACCACATCCACAGCCGCCGCGGTACTGGCAAATGCCATCAGCGCAAGAAACAATGCTATTTTAAATCTATTTAGTATCATAGCAGTACTTACCAGCTCTTACCTTTATAACCGGAAGCATCGATCATATCCTTGATCCTGCCTTTCAGGACTTCCTTTTCCTCCTGGCTGAGACCTTCCAAAAGAGCACGAGCTCGCTGCTGATCGAGCTGGGCCGGCATCTGCTTCTGGTTTTCTCCTCCCTGAGGCTGGGGCTGGTCCTGCTGTTCCTGCTGGTCTCCCTCAGATTCCTGATTTTCTTGACTTTGATTTTGCTCCTGATCCTGTTTTTGTTTATCGTCAGATTCAGACTGGTTTTTGTCTTTCTGCTGATCCTTTTCTTGTTCGTCCTGTTGCTTTTGATCCTGTTGTTGATCTCTCTGATTTTTATTGCTCTGATCCTGTTTATCCTGCTTGTCGTCTTTTTGCTCGTCCTGGTTCTGGTTTTCTTTATCCTGATTATTCTGATCCTGCTTATCTTTTTGATCCTGCTGGTCTTCTTTGTCTTTGTTTTCGTCCTGATCCTGGTTTTGCTGCTGTTGTTGTTTTTGATGTTCTTCCAGCTTTTTTAACGCCAGTTCGAGATTGAACTTGGCATCCTCGTCTTCGGGGTTGTATTCGAGCGATTTTTTATATGCTTCGATCGCTTTTTCAAGCTGGCCGGAACGGTAATGTGTGTTGCCGATATTATAAAATGATTCCGCCGCCAACAAGCTGTCCGAGCCGGTCGCGGCGTTTTCATAATAAGCCAGCGCCTGGTCGTACTTGCCCTGCTGATGAAATGAATTACCAAGATTGAAATTGATTACCTTTTCATCGGGTCGGGCTTCGAGGGCTTTCTCGAACAGTTGCAATGAGGAATCATATTGATTCTGAGAATATGCGCGCACACCTTCTTCATTGAGATCTTTATACGACTGCGCGGAGAGCGAAACTGATGCGATCGTCAAAATCATCAGTATTTTTGCCAAACTCCTTATCATGCGAAAGCCCTCCAGAAAGGTTTTGCCCTGAGGTCGGAAAGTATGAATTCAAACACAAAAAACAAGAAACATATTAGAAGTGGAATCTGAAAACGGTCTTCGTAACTCGTAATCAGCTTCCCCTCAAGTTCGGCTTTTTGCAGGCCGGTGATATCTTCTACCAGGTTTCTGAGGACTTTTCCGCCCGATGATGCCAGGTAGAATTTACCCCCTGTCCTGGAAGCCAGCATTTCAAGTGTGGTCGGGTTCAAGCGCGAGAGAGCGTCAGTCCCGCTCTCGTCCTTGACATAGTCGACAATCCGACCGGACTTGTTGCGAATCGGAATCAGTCCTCCCCGGGTGCTTCCGACACCTACAGCATAAATCTTCACTTCGAGATCATTGGCTTTTTCGATTTCTTCGGACAGCTCTTCATCGAAAGTTTCGCCGTCGGAAAACAAGACGATCAGACGTGACTGTTCCGACTCGGGATCGAAAGCTGACAAGGCGGTAGCAATCGCCCTGGAAATACGCGTCCCCTGTCCCTCGGCCGGCATCAAATCCGGCTGGACCACATCCAGATACATATCGAAAGCGGAGTGGTCGAGAGTGAGCGGGCAATGAATAAAGGCGTCGCGATCGAACAACACCAGCCCAAGCCTGTCTCCGGGCAGACGTTTTTTGAGGCGACCAACCTCCAGCTTGGCTTTATCGAGCCGTGAGAGGTTACCCAGAGATTCATCCTCGACATCCATCGAACGTGATACGTCCAATGCCACCATCACATCCATGCCCTGGCGTTTGATCAATTCCTGGTGCGTACCCCACTGCGGACGGGCCAGGGCGATCGTGGCGAACACCAGCGCTGCCAGGATAAAAGCGGCTTTGAGTGTCACCCGGCCGGTCGAGAGATCATCGGACAGACGCTCGAGGTTCATACCCCGCAGAAATATCTCGCGGTCGCGAATCCTCTGTCGCCAGGACCAGATAAAAAACAGCCCCAACAGCGGTATCAGCGCCAGGAGAAACCAGTATTCAGGTTGAAAAAATTTCATATTCGATCACTCTTACAGTCAGTTATACTCCAAAAACCGGCAACTGTTTACAGATCATGGTATTTTCCGGAAACGCGTGCGGGAGGCCACCGTTTCAAACAATGCCAGTCCCAGCCCGCTCAGAACAAATAATGTGAACAACTCGCGGTACTGTATATATCCTTTGGTTTTGATCTCGGTCGTCTCCAGGTCGGAGATCTCGCGATAAACCTCAGTCAAACGTTCGCTCGATTCAGCCCGAAAATAGATTCCCCCGGTCAGGTCGGCCACCTTGCGCAGAGTTTCCTCATCGAGAGTATTGGGCAAATATTTATAAATCCGTCCCCGGAAGGGATCGTCGACCGGAAACGGTGCCTTGCCCGGCTTGCCGATCCCGATCGTATAGATCTTGATTTCGAGCGATGCGGCAATTTCGGCCGCCGTAACAGGGTCGATCTTGCCATAGTTGGAGACACCATCGGTCAGCAGTACAATCACTTTGCTTTTCGAGGGTGAATCCTTGAGACGGTTGCAACTGTTGGCGATAGCGGTGCCGATCGCGGTACCGTCATCGACCATACCGAAATCGACATGCTCAAGAAACCTTATCAACACGCTGTGGTCGAGTGTCAACGGGCACTGGGTAAATGACTGCGCGGCGAAGACCACCAGCCCGATGCGATCCTCGGTGCGTTCCTCCACAAACTCCCTGATAACATCCTTGGCGACATACAAGCGGTTCTGCGGTTTAAAATCCTCCGCTTTCATCGAGCCGGAGATATCCAGTGTCAGGATGATGTCGATGCCCTGGGTTTTGACCTCCTCGAATGTCCGCGCCAGACGGGGTCGCGCGAGCGCCAGGATTACAGCGGTCAGAACCAGCACCTTGAGTGCCGGAGAAACGTACCTGTACCAGATTCCGCCCCGATGGCTGACCGACTTGATCAGGCCGGTGTCAGAATATCGGATCGGCGCATATTTCTTTTTGCGCCGCAGATAGCGGTACCAGATCAAAACCGGCAACAACAATAACAGATACAGGTAAACAGGAGACCCGAACTCAAAATTCATGATGCCACCTCCTGTTTGTCCTCAACCGGAGTGGTCCTGTCCACAAAATCGACTGCCTTGTTGAAATCATCCGTTCGCTTTTCGGAGGTAGGCTCCAGTTTGGCAAATTTAACCAGGTCGGCATAGTCCAGTAGTTCGATCAGGAGACCGGATATCTCCTCGGACAGATCAAGACCGGGAAGCCTGAGTTTGATTTCATAGGTGGTCATATCCGGGGCGGATAGCCCCCAGCGACGTTCAATATATTCGCGAATTATTTCGCTTATCTCGAAGTAGAACAGCTTTGCTTCAAGGTTGCTGGATTTCAATTTTTTCAGTTTCTCACGGGCCGCTTCCCAGGGAGACATCAGAAGTTCCGGTGCTACCGTTTCGGATTCTGGTTGTAATTTCCGACGCAGGATAAACCAGAGCGCAACCGCAATAACCACGACAGCCGAGATCAGTAGATACAGCCACTGCCTCGAAGCCCGCAGGCTTTTAACATCCTTGAGCGAACGGATGTCCGCAGTGGAGTCATCCATGACCAGGCTGAGAATATATACGTTCAAAGAATCGGTGAAGATCGTATCGGTGATACCGCTTTTGGGATGATAGATCACCGGCAGTTCAGGAAATATCAGCTTGCCGGTTTCATAAGCCGTTAAAACAGCACGGTAGAGGATTTTTCTTTTCGTACCTTCGAGCTTATCTTCAACCAAACGCCAGTTTTTGAGGTCGAACTGCCCCAGATCTTTCGGTTGTTCAAGAGTGTCGACAGCTATCACCGAGTCGGCCGTAATTTTCAGTTCAAACTCAAGCGGATCACCGATATAACCCTTGTTCTGATCGAGAGTAGTCTCAACCGCTATATCAGCACCGGTCAATGCTGATGTGAGAAATAGCAATAAGACAACAGTTTTCGCTAAATACCTGATCATACCAGATTAGTTATTCCGACAGACGCTCAAAGATATAGGTCTGCCCAAGGCTATCCTTTAAATTGTAGTTATCGTTAAGCTCCTCTTCCCATTCGGGAATCACCCTATTATTAACTACCACTAAACGAGCCGTGCGTTCCCTGAGTATTGCATTAACGTGATCTTCGGTCATCAGGCGATACTTCCCGTGAGGTATCAGGGCGTTACCGAAATCATACTGAAAGCCTGTAAAATCCTCCGAGTTGACCTGTGGCCTCCGGGAAAAAACATTGTATCCGACCCATTCCGCCAGAAGCGTATCCGCCGGTTGGGAATATTCCCGGATTAAATCGCTGACCTGGCGCACGTGGTCAAAATGGTAAGTCTTGTGCTCATTTCTTATATCAAATATAAATTCCGCCGGATAGGGCAGAAATGTCAGAAGATAGACCGCCACCAGGATCGTGGCTGTCTTGCGCCCTCGTTCGAAGAGGTATATTACTGCCGGCAATGAGGCCATTATGAAATATATCAACGGTTGCTGGAAAAAACGGGTATTGATCGGATGAAAGATCATATAGATCAGGAAATAACCCACGCCCAGCGCGAAGCTGAGCTGGAAAAAGATCTTCTGCAGGCTGTTATAATCACGCCTGCGCCGAAAAGAATACAACAGAAACTGAGACCATACTGCCAGCGCTATCACGAACAGGTAATGAGGCTGGATCAGCACCATCGTCAGCACTTCGAGTTTGTTAAGCAATATCTGACCAATCCCCACGCTTCCGCCGCGCAAGAGATGAAACGCAAAATTATTGAATACAAATTTATCGGGTGATTGAACCAACAACTTGATCGAATACAATGAAGGTGCTGCCAGCCCGGTTAAGACGGAAGCCAGAAAATTGAGCAGGCTGTAACCGGGACGGGTGCGAAAAACGAAAAACGTGATAAAAAAGAACAGGGGGACAAACGCGATCGCGATCAGCCTGACATTGACCGCCGCCGCCAGAAAGAAAAATATGGCGAACACCATCAGATAATTGACCCTGGGCTTGCCGAGTGAATCGAACAGCAGAACAAAAGCTATAAAGAAAAACAGGTTCGAAAAAATATACTGTACAGCCAGAACATTGAAAGCCATCAACGGCCCCGACATGGCGACCATGAACATACCTGCCAGCGCGAGCTTAAAATTTTCTAACTGGCGCTTTAGAAAAAAGTAAGCAATTATGGCTAAAAGCAAATGGCATAACAACGCCAGCCCCCGTGCGGCCCACAGCCCCCCCAGACCCGTCTCTGAAAAAGGCGCAAGCAATACAGGTAAAATCGGCATCTGCGGGAAGAAAAAGTCAATGTAGGGTGAGGCCCCATTCGCCACCAGCGAGGCGGCCGAGAGATAGAACCCTTCGTCGACATCGATCACACGAAAAAAAACAAAGGCTAATCCGCTGACCAGGCTAAGACCGAGAAACAAAATGAAATACCTGAAAACGCCCCCGTTTTCATTTTTATCAGCCATGTTGTGCAAAGTCAGCTCCTCAATGGATTCGTTTTTCTCTCATCTTGAAGAATTTTATCAAAGGTTCGATATAAGATCGGGATGTGTCCAGGTTAATGAAATCTACATTGTTTTGCTTGAACAGCTTCTCCATTTGTGCCTGACGTTCATAATTACGTTTTTTGAATTCCGCACGAAATCTCGGATCGGTGCTGTCCAGCCAGAGTGTCTGCCCGCTTTCGGCGTCCTCGAATAGAATCATCCCGCAGGAGGGAATCTCCATCTCGCGCGGATCGGTCAGCTTCAGAGCTACAAGGTCATGTTTCTTACCAGCCAGAAGGAGCTGGCGGCTGTAATCATCGGCCTGGAAATCACTGATCAGAAACGCGACCGAACGGCGCTTGATCAGGCGCAGATAAAATTCCAGCGCTCCGGCAATATCGGTTCCGCGTCCCTCTGGTTTAAAATACAGCACTTCTCGAATCAAGCGAAGCACATGCTTGCGGCCTTTGGCCGGCGGTACGAATTTTTCGATTCGATCGGTGAAGATAATCATGCCGACCTTGTCGTTGTTTTTAATTGCCGCAAGTGACAGCAACGCTGTCAGCTCGGCCGCCAGCTCGCTTTTGAGGTTCTTACCGCTGCCGAACTTCTGCGACCCGGAAGCATCGATTAAAAACACTACCGACAGCTCCCGCTCTTCGGTAAATTTCTTGATATAGGGAACTCCCGACCGGGCGGTCACATTCCAGTCGATCTGGCGCACATCGTCACCGATCTGGTACTCCCGGACCTCATCGAACTCCATACCGCGTCCCTTGAAACTGGAATGATACTCCCCTGAAAACATATCGTTTACCAGCCTGCGGGTACGTATTTCGATCAGGCGTACCTTTTTAAGAATGTCACGCGATACGACAGCCATCTACGGAACCTCGATTTCGTTAAAAATCTTCTGGACGATATCCTCTGAAGTCAACTCTTCGGCTTCGGCTTCATAGGTCAAAATTATCCGGTGCCGGAGAACATCCATACCGATCTGCTTGACATCTTCGGGCGTTATATATCCGCGTCCCCGTAAAAAGGCATGCGCCTTGGAAGCGAGGTTGAGACAGATCGAGGCCCGTGGCGATGCGCCGTAGGCGATATACTGCGATAGGGGAAGATCAAAGGCTTCCGGTTGACGGGTGGCCATGACGATATTGACGATATAATCCTTGACCTTTTCATCGACATAGATCTCATTTATAACCTTGCGAGCCTCAAGGATATCGGTCGGTTGAATGACCTTGTCAGCCTTCAGCTCCTGCCCTACAGTCATCCGGTTCATTATCTCCAGTTCTTCCTCGCGCTGGGGATATGTGATCTTAATTTTGAGCATGAAACGGTCGACCTGGGCCTCGGGCAAAGGATAAGTGCCCTCCTGTTCAATCGGGTTTTGGGTGGCCAGCACCATAAAAGGTCTATCGAGCGGGTAAGTCGCCTCACCGATCGTCACCTGCCGTTCCTGCATCGCCTCCAGCAGAGCCGACTGCACTTTGGCCGGAGCACGGTTGATCTCGTCCGCCAGGATCAGGTGAGCAAAAATCGGCCCCTTCTTGGCATAAAACTTTCCCTCCTGAGGGGAAAACACCATTGTTCCGATCAGGTCGGCCGGGAGCAGATCGGGGGTAAATTGAATCCGTTGAAAAGAGGCCGCGATCGAATCCGCGAGGGTACGGATCGAAAGCGTCTTGGCCAGACCGGGTACCCCCTCGATAAGGATATGACCGTCGGCCAGTAGCCCGATCAAGAGCCGGTCAACCAGATAGTCCTGCCCGACTATTACCCTGCGAATCTGCGCGGTGAGTTCGCTTAGAAATTTCGATTTCTGTTCGACCTCTGCCTGAATCGCTTCTATATCCTGGTTCATATTCACTCTCCTGTATGGCTTGGTTTTACGCGCGAATTGAAATCCTGTTTTATCTCGCGAATCCTATGCAATAATGCCTGCAGTTCCTCAGAGGAACGGACTATCCCGCCGAACTTCATCTCCTCCAGGTGTTGATAAGCCTGTCTTAAAAGCTCGACCAGCGCTTGATCGACCTGCTTTTGTTCAATTAACTCGATCCTCTTTTCGAACTTGCGGCCCTTCAGGCCGAGATGATAATTGTCCTCGATAAACTCGTTTATGAAATTATAGGCCTGTTCGGTAAATGTGTCTTTTGCGCCCGAGGCCAGATGCCTGCTCAGTTCATTCATCCAGCCGGCAAATTTTTCATCTATATTGTGCTTTTCATCCTCGGCAAACCTGCGCGACCTGACATGCCTGAGCCAGATAAAAAATCCCCCCACGGACAGTAAAACCACCAGAATAAATACAAGGACGATGTAGATACCATGTTGCGCGCTGATGGAATCCATGGACTGCAAAACAGTCAACTCCACCTCTGAAGATTCCAGCTCACCCTCATCCTGACTGCTGAGGTCGGTATAGGGTATCACAAATGAAGGGATGGTATAACTGCCCTCTTCTTCGGCAACCAGCTTAAAGGTGGTGATTCGCTCTTCGAAAGCGAGGCTGTCGCGGGTGCCCTTGCGATGGCGGGGTGAGGTCGCGATAGTCGAGAAACCGGGAAGCTCGAGCTTCGACAATGGTTCGGCATCGTAGTTCTCGGGATTACCTGTGACCGAGACAGTCATAGTCAACGTCAACGTATCACCGACATGAAGAATCTGTGTCGAGGGC